>JAWVGK010000232.1:0-14003 GCA_033855155.1 Solirubrobacteraceae bacterium
ACCATGCGCTGGATCTCCGACGTGCCCTCGCCGATCAGCAGCAGCGGCGCGTCGCGGTACAGGCGCTCGATCTCGTACTCCTTGGAGTAGCCGTAGCCGCCGTGGATGCGGAAGGACTCCTCGACGCAGAAGCGACCGGTCTCCGAGGCGAACAGCTTCGCCATGCCGGCCTCGAGCTCGGAGCTCTCGCCCGCGTCCTTCAGGCGCGCGGCCTTGCGCGTCAGCAGGCGCGCGGCCTCGATCTGCGTGGCCATGTCGGCGAGCTTGAACTGGATCGCCTGGTGCTGGGCGATCGGCTTGCCGAACGCCCTGCGCTCCTGCGAGTAGCGCAGCGCGAGCTCGAGCGCGCGCTGGGCGATGCCGACGCCGCGCGCGGCGACGTTCGCGCGACCGACCTCGAGCGCGTCCATCATCTGCACGAAGCCCTTGTTGAGGCCCGCCTCCTCGCCGCCGAGGATGTTCTCCGCCGGACAGCGGTAGCCGTCGAAGACCAGCTCGGTTGACTCGACGCCCTTGTAGCCCATCTTCTTCAACGGCGGCGGGACGTCGAAGCCCTTCCACCGGCCGGTGTTCTGCGAGACGCCCGGCTCCTTCTCGGCGACGAAGCACGTCATGCCCTTGTAGCGCGGGTCGGCGTCGGGATCGGTCTTGACGAGCACGAAGACGAGGCCCGAGCGCAGCCCGTTGGTGACCCACATCTTCTGGCCGTTGATCTCGTACGTGCCGTCGTCGTGACGGCGCGCGCTCGCCTTCAGCGCCTGCACGTCGGAGCCCATCTCCGGCTCGGACAGGCTGAAGGCCGCGCGCAGCTCGCCGGTCGCCATCTGCGGCAGCCACTTCTGGCGTTGCTCCTCGGTGCCGAACTTCATCAGCAGGTACGAGCCGATGAAGTGCGTGTTGACGATCCCGGAGATCGAGATCCACCCGCGCGAGAGCTCCTCGACGATCATGACGTACGTCGTCAGGTCCAGGCCCATCCCGCCGTACTCCTCGGGGATCGTGACCCCGAACAGCCCGAGCTCCTTCATCTGGTCGACGATGTCCTGTGGGAACTCGTCCTCGTGATCGAAGTGCTCGGCGTTGGGCAGGATCTGCTCGTCGGCGAACTGGCGGACCATCGCGATGATGTCCTTCTGCTCGTCGGTGTACTCGGTGTAGGACGGGGCGACAGCCATGGCGGCAGCTTACCTGCGCCCGCGGGCGCGCGGGAGGCATGCGAGACTGCGCGCCGCGATGGCCAACTTCGCCGTCAGCGTCGTCGAGGCGGCGCCGCCCGGGCGCCGCGCGATCGTCGAGCTGCAGCGCGGCGGCGCGCGGCGCGAGTGGAGCTTCGGCGACGTCGCGCGCGCGGCGCGCACGCTCGCCGCGCACCTGCACGAGCAGGGCGTGCGGCGCGGCGACACCGTGCTGACGCTCGCCGGCAACCAGCCCGACTGGGTCATCGCGATGGTCGCCTGCTTTCGCCAGGGTTACGTCGCGCTGCCCTGCAACGAGCAGCTGCGCGCGCAGGACCTGCGCCTGCGCCTCGCGGTCTGCCAGCCCGCGCTCGTCGTCTGCGAGGGCCGCAACGCGGAGGTGCTGGCCGCCGCCGGCTGGAGCGGCCCGACGATCTTCGTGCCGGGCGTGCGCGGCTGGCCTGAGCGCGAGCCGCCGCCGGCGGCCGACCTCGCGCCGGCGGACCCGTGCCTCGTGACGTTCACGAGCGGGACCGCGGGCGAGCCGAAGGCCGTCGTGCACGGCCAGCGCTACCTCGCCGGGCAGGCCCTGCAGGCCGAGCACTGGCTCGCGCCGCGGGCGGGCGACCTCGTCTGGTGCACGGCCGCCAGCGGCTGGAGCAAGTCCGCGCGCAACGTCTTCGTCGCGCCGTGGATCCGTGGCGCGGCCGCGCTCCTGCACGACGCGCGCTTCGACGCCCAGCAGCGCCTCGACGTAATCGAGCGCGAGCGCGTGAACGTGCTCTGCATGGCGCCGACGGAGTACCGCGTCATCGCCAAGCGCGCGACGCTGCGCCCGCTGGCGTCGCTGCACGGCCTCGTCGCCGCCGGCGAGGCACTGAATCCGGAGGTGCTGCGCGCCTGGGAGGCGGCGACCGGGCTGCAGATCCGCGACGGCTACGGCCAGACCGAGACCGGCCAGCTGACCGGCGTGGGACCGGGCGAGCAGGTGCGGCCGGGCTCGATGGGCCGCGCGCTGCCAGGCGTCGGCCTGTCGATTGACGACGGCGAGCTCGTCGTCGACGCGGCGACCGTGCCGACGTTCTTCCTGCACTACGCCGGCGAAGCGGCGCCGAGCGGCCCGTGGCGCACCGGCGATCGCGTCGCGCGCGACGACGACGGCTACCTGTTCTTCGAGGGCCGTACCGACGACGTCATCATCTCCGCCGGCTACCGCATCGGCCCGTTCGAGGTCGAGTCGGCGCTCGTCGCGCACGAGGCTGTCGCCGAGGCCGCCGTCGTCGCGGCGCCCGACGAGGAGCGCGGCGCGGTCGTGCGCGCCGTCGTCGTGCTGCGCGACGGCTTCGCGGCGTCCGACGCGCTCGCCCGCGCGCTGCAGGAGCACGTCAAGGCCAGGACGGCGCCCTACAAGTACCCGCGCGTGGTCGAGTTCGTCGCCGAGCTGCCGAAGACCGCCAGCGGCAAGGTTCGCCGGGCGCTGCTGCGCGAGCGCGCGCCCGCCGACGATGCACCGGATATGTGATCTCAATCACTCCCCTCGTGCGCTGGCTGTGGTGTGGTTCATGGTCGGGGGTTCTTCCGACATCGAGGGGTGCCTGGCATGTCCGCACAGCGGTTCATCATTCGCGCGGCCATCGCGACGGTCGGATGCCTGGCGGCGTTCGGGACTCCAGCGCAGGCGAAGTTCGACGCGATCGCCGGCTCGATGATCGCCTACGACCGCGGCGGCGACATCAGGGCGATGAGCGACGCGGGCGTGGCGGTCTTCGACGTCGACGTCACCCAGAGCCTCGGCGAGCACGACAGCGCGCCCTCGTGGGGACTGCCCGACGACAACTGCCTGCGCGATCCGGGCAGTGGCGAGGTCAACCTCGCAGGCGGGCGCACGCTCGTCTACGAGAGCCGTGCGGGCGCCGGCGACAGCGACATCGTGCTCGCGAAGCTCCGCGGCTACCCGCCGGTTCTGCAGTCGACGGTCGACCTGACGCCGGAGGGCACCGCCGACGAGGGCGCGCCCGCCGTCGGCGCGGTCTTCGACGCAGCCGACAACGCGCTGCACGAGGCCGTGGTGTTCACGCGCGGCCCCGTCGGGCATCGCGACGTCTGGGCGAAGTTCCTCGACGGCTCGCACGAGACGCAGCTGACGTCCGAGCCCGGCGACGAGTCGGCGCCCGACTGGTCCTCGGACGGTCGGGGGGTCGTGTACGAGACGGCCGACGACGCCGGGCGCCAGCAGCTGGCGCTCGTCAGGGTCGGATACGACTCGACCGCCGAGCACGACCCGGGCGTGGTCGTGCTCGAGCCGCCGCGGTTCATCACCGCCGGAGCCGACAGCCACGGCGCACCGTCGTGGTTCGGCAGCGGGGCCGTTCCCGAACCCGGCACGGATCCGCCGACCGACTCCAGCCGCATCGTGCACGTCGTCGGCGCCTACGGGACCACCTACCTCGACTTCGTCGAGGCGCCCCCCATGACGACCGGGTCGCTGTTCGCCCCGGCGTCGGTTCCCCCTCCGCTGCGCTACGAGCTGACCGGCGAGCCCGGCGGCGACCTGCGGCCGAGCTGGCAACCGCACGGCGCCGACGTGGCCTTCGACGGCGACCGTGCGCAACCGGGCAACCGCGACGTCTACCGGGTCAGCGGCGACGCCGGCGCGCCGCGGCGGCTGACCACGGACCCCGCCGCCGACGAGGCCCCCGACTGGGAGCCGATCGGCTTCGGTTGCCTGACCCCCGCTCCATACGACCCGCGACCCGGGACCCAGAGCCGCGGCCCGAAGTCGCCGTCGACCGGCGGTCAGTCGACCGGCGACCCGCAGGCCGGCGCGCAGCCGCCGGCGACGCGGCCCGCCGACACGCAGCCTCCGGCGGCCCACGGATCCTCGGGGACCCGCAAGCAGACGCCGCCGCTGCGCATCACCGGGCTGCGGGTGACCAGCGTTGGGAACGGGGCCCACCGCGTCGTCACCGCCAGGTTCGTCCTCAACCGCGCCGCGCGTGGCTCGCTGCGCCTACTGCGCGGCCGCCGCGCCGTCGCGCGAACGGGCGACCGCAGGCTGCCGGCCGGCCGTGCCAGCATCCGGCTGAACGTACCGCGTAGCGTGCGCGGCGGGTCCTACCGCCTGCGGTTGACGGTCAGAGCCGGCTCCGCGACGCGCAAGATCCAGCGCGACGTCCGAGTCAGCGCCCTGCCACGACGGCGATGAGCGTCGGCCTCAAGCAGGTGGGCGCCGGCGTCGCCGCGACGGTCGGGGTGCTCGCGAGCCTCGTCGGCGTGCTGTCCTACGTCGATCAGAAGCGCGAGGATCCGCCCCCGACCCAGCGCCAGAGCCCGCCGCAGATCCGCCGGATCACGCTACACGACAGCGCCGAGCCGCTGGGCGACTTCCTGCGCAAGACGCCGGACTCCAAGGGCCGGACCTACACGGCCGCCGACCTGCGCCGGCGCGGCTACTCGTTCCTGCTCGACGTCCACGCCGAGGGACCTCCCGGGACCCGCCTGCGCCTGCGCTGGCGGCTGCGGGTCGACGGCGGCGACCCCGTCGCCGGCGCGGACTACGACCAGGTGGCGTCGGACTTCAGGACCTCGGCGCTCGACCAGACCGCGGAGGTGCCGGTCTGGGTCCCGGATCCGATCGCCTCCGGGCGCTACGTCGTCCGCTTCACGTTTCAGCGACTCGACCGCGACGGCCGCCTCGCCGGCTTCGCGAGCGAGCGTGACTCGGCGCCCTTCGAGCACGTCGCGCCGTGAGGCGCGGGCCGTGACAAACCCCGGCGACGTGGCGCTACCCCGCGGCGCCTCGGTCGCGCGGGCCGGTCCCGCGCCCGAGCGCCGCGGCGATCGCCGCAACGTCGTCGACCTCGCCCGTCGCGACGCTCATGACGAGGCGATATGCCTCGTCGTTGGTGAGCGTCAGGCGAACGCCGTTCATCCCGTAGAACGCGATCGTCGCCGCGAGCGCCAGCCGCTTGTTGCCGTCGACCAGCGCGTGGTCGCGCGCCAGAGAATGCAGCAGGGCCGCCGCCTTCTCGTGGATGCCCGGATACGCGTCCTCGCCGAAGACCGTCGCCCGCGGGCGACCGAGCGCCGATTCGAGTAGCCCGTGATCGCGGACGACGGGCGCGATCCCCAGTGCGCGCTCGGCGGTTCGCAGCAGCTCGTCGAGCTCGAGGAAGATCACTCGCCGAGGCGTTCGAGCGCCTCGGCGTAGCGCGGCAGCTCCTCGTCGAGCACCCGGTCGAGCAGCTCGCGCCGGCTCGTGCGCTCGATGTACTGCCGTACGGCTTCGCGCGCGACCTCCTGCATCGAACGACCCTCTCGCTGCGCACGCGCACGCAGCGCGTCCGTCTCGTCCTCCGTCAGCCGCAGGGTCATCGCCATGGGAACGACGATACCAGCAGTGATACCGCGCCGCCGGCCTACTCGCGCAGCGCCACCACGGCGTCGATCTCGACCTGCGCGCCCTTGGGCAGCGACGCCACGCCGACCGTCACGCGCGCCGGCGGGTCGGCTTCGAAGAACGTGCCGTAGACCTCGTTGACGGCCGCGAACGCGCCCATGTCGGTGACGTAGACCGTCATCCGCACGGCGTCGGCGAGCGTCGTCCCGGCGGCGGCGCAGACGGCCTGCAGGTTGCGCAGGCACTGCCGCGTCTGGTCGGCCGGGGTCGTGCCGACGATCTCGCCGGAGTCGGGGTCCAGCGGCGTCTGCCCGGAGCAGAACAGCAGCCCGGCGGCACGGACGGCGTGGCTGTACGGACCGATCGCCGCGGGCGCGCCGATGGCGGTCACGGGCTCGCGATATGGGGACACGGGTGGCTGCTCTCCTCGTCGGGGAAGGTACTCGCGGCACCGTAGCGCGCTGATAGCGTGACGCCCGATGCGCCTCCCGGCACCGCTGGCTCTGCTCGTTGCCGCAGGCCTCCTCCTCGTCGCCGCGCCGTCGGCCAGCGCCCTCATCGCATACGCCCCGTGCGGGCCGGGCGGGGCGCTGCAGTGCGGTCGCCTCGACGTCCCGCTGGATCGCAGCGGCGCCGTCCGCGGCACGGTCGGGCTCACGGCCGTGCGCAAGGTCGCGCCGTCCAATCCGACGGCCACGGCCGTGCTCGGCCTCGTCGGCGGGCCCGGCGGCGCCGCGATCCCGTTCGTGACGGACTTCGCGCGGCTGCTCGCGCCCGCGCTCGGCACGCGCGACCTGCTGATGTTCGACCCGCGCGGCGTCGGCGCCTCGAGCCCGATCAGCTGCGCGCTGGGCGGGCCCGGCGACACCGCGGCCGGCGCGCGCTGCGCGACGCGGCTCGGACCCGCCCGCGGGCTCTATGCCAGCGCCGCGAGCGTCGAGGACATCGAAGCGCTGCGGGCCGAGAGCGGCTACGAGAAGCTCGCGATCTACGCGGTCTCCTACGGCACAAAGGTCGCGCTGGACTACGCCGCCCGCTACCCCGATCGCGTCGCCGCGCTCGTGCTGGACTCCGTCGTGCTGCCCGAGGGCGAGGATCCGCTGCAGCGCTCGACGTTCGCCGCGATGCGTCGCGTGCTCGCCGAGCTGTGCGCCGGCGACGAGTGCGCCGGCATCACGCGCAACGTCGTCGGCGATCTCGCCGGGCGCGTGCGCGGCCTCGCCCGCAAGCCGCTCAGCGGCTACCTGACGAGCGCCAAGGGCACGCGCCTGCACGGGACGATCGATCGCCGCGACCTCTTCAACGTCGTCCTCGGCGGCGACCGCAACCCGACGCTGCGCGCCGAGCTGCCGGCCGCGCTGACGTCCGCTCGCCGCGGCGACAGCGCCCCGCTGATCCGGCTGTGGGCGCGCTCGGCCGACATCATCGCGCTGCAGGCGCAGGCGCCGAACGCCGACTTCAACGACACGGTCTTCGCCGCGACGCTGTGCGAGGAGTCGATCTTCCCGTGGGATCGCGCGGCCGGCCCGAGCGCGCGCTCACGGCAGATCGACGCCGTCGCCCACGGCCTCGGCGACGGCGCCTTCAGCCCCTTCGACAGCGCGACGGCGCTGACGACGACGCTCGTCAGGCTGTGCCTCGGCTGGCCGGTGATCACGCCGCCGTTTCAGCCCGCGGGGCCGATTCCGAACGTGCCGACGCTCGTCCTCGACGGGCGCTTCGACGTGCGCACGCCGCTCGAGGACGCCAGCAAGATCACGGCGCTGATCCCCGGCGCGCAGGTTCTCGCGGTCCCGTTCACCGGCCACTCCGCGCTGTCGAGCGACGTCAGCGACGAGGAGTGCGCGAGCCGCGCGATCGCCCAGTTCTTCGCCGATCAGCCCGTCTCGCCGTGCACGCAGACCGACAACCCGTTCTCGCCGGTCCCGGTCGCGCCGACGCAGTTCAAGCGCCTGCAGCCGACCCGGCGCGGCGGCAAGGTCGGGCGCACGATCACGGCCGCGCTGGCGACCGCGCAGGACATGCGCCGTCAGGTCATCGGCGACGCGATCGCCGTCGGCCAGCTGCCGAGCAGGGCGGGCGGGCTGCGCGGCGGGCGGGCGGTCGTGCGCAACGGCGTCGTCACGCTGCTGAACGTCGTCTACGTGCCCGGCGTGACGGTGTCCGGGACGGTGCCGGTCTCCGGCGGGCGCCAGGTGCTGCGCATCGGCGGCTCGAAGGCCGCCCACGGCAGTCTCACGGTCAGCGCGACCTCGATCGCCGGCCGGCTCGACGGCCGGCGGGTCAGCATCAGCGCCCAGGCCGCCGGCGCCGCGTCGGCCGCGGGGCTGCCGTCGCACGCGACACTCGACAGGCTGCTGCGCGCGGCCCGGCTGCGGCGCGCCGGCTGATGGCCAACGCGCTCGCCGGCGAGACCTCGCCGTACCTCCTGCAGCACCAGCACAACCCCGTCGACTGGCTGCCGTGGGGCGAGCAGGCGCTGCGCCGCGCGCGCGAGCTCGACCGGCCGCTGCTCGTCTCGATCGGCTACTCGGCCTGCCACTGGTGCCACGTCATGGAGCGCGAGTGCTTCGAGAACCCCGAGATCGCCGCGCTCATGAACGAGCACTTCGTCTGCGTCAAGGTCGATCGCGAGGAGCGCCCCGACGTCGACGCGATCTACATGGAGGCCGTGCAGGCGATGACCGGCCACGGCGGCTGGCCGCTGAACGTCTTCCTCACGCCCGAGCAGGTGCCGTTCTACGCCGGCACGTACTTCCCGCCCGAGCAGCGCCACGGCATGCCGGCGTGGCCGGCCGTGCTCGACGGCGTCGCCCGGGCGTGGCGGCTGCAGCGCGACGAGATCCGCGCGCAGAGCGAGACGATCGTCGCGCGGCTGTCGGGCGCGGCGCTGCGCAAGCCGGCCGACCGGCCGCCGGGCGAGGAGGCGCTCGACGAGGCGGTCGCGAAGCTGCGCGCGAGCTTCGACTCCGTCAACGGCGGCTGGGGCACGGCGCCGAAGTTCCCGGCGGCGTCGACGATCGAGTTCCTGCTGCGCCGCGGCGAGCACCAGATGGCGCTGCAGACGCTGCGCTCGATGGCCTCGGGCGGCATCAACGACCAGATCGGCGGCGGCTTCGCGCGCTACTCGACGGACGCGAGCTGGACCGTGCCGCACTTCGAGAAGATGCTCTACGACAACGCGCTGCTGGCGCGCGCGTACCTGCACGGCTGGCAGGTCAGCGGCGACGCCGTGCTGCGACGCACGGCCGAGGAGACGCTCGACTGGGTCCTGCGCGAGATGACCGGGCCCGAGGGCGGCTTCTACTCGGCGCTGGACGCCGACTCCGAGGGCGTCGAGGGCCGGTTCTACGTCTGGAGCATGAGCGAGCTGCGCGACGTGCTCGGCGAGGACTTCGACGTCGCCGTGGCGTGGTTGAGCGCCGACGACCAGGGCAACTTCGAGGGCGCGAACATCCTCGAGTCGCGCGGCGCCGAGCCCGAGCCGCAGGTGCGCGAGCGCGTCCGCGCCGCGCTGCTGGCGCGACGCTCGGCGCGCGTCCGTCCGGGCCTCGACGACAAGCGCCTGACCGCCTGGAACGCGCTGACGATCGGCGCGCTGGCGGAGGCCGGCGCGGTGCTCGAGCGCGACGACTACCTGCACGCCGCACGCCGCGCCGCCGCCTTCCTGCTCGAGACGATGCGCGACGACGACGGGCGCCTGCTGCGCACGTACAACGCCGGCCGCGCGAAGCTCAACGCCTACCTCGAGGACCACGCGTTCCTGCTCGAGGCGCTGATCGCGCTCTACGAGGCGACGTTCGAGCCGCGCTGGTTTCATGCCGCGCGCGCGACCGCCGACACGATGATCGAGCGCTTCGCCGACCCGCACGCGGGCGGCTTCTTTCAGACCTCCAACGATCACGAGCAGCTCGTCGCGCGGCGCAAGGAGCTCGACGACAACCCGATCCCGTCGGGCGCGTCGAGCGCCGCGCTCGGGCTGCTGCGGCTCGCCGCGCTGACCGGCCGGGCGCGCTACGAGCGCCACGCGATCGACGTGCTGCTGCTCGGTGGCACGCTCGCGCAGCGCTACCCGCAGGGCTTCGGCCACCTCCTGCAGGCGCTCGACCTCCATCACGCGCGCGGGCGCGAGATCGCGCTCGTCGGCGACGACACGCGCGCGCTGGCACGCGTCGTGCGGGCGGCGTTTCGCCCGCACGTCGTGCTTGCCGGCGGCGACGGCGCCGACGCCCACGGGATCGCGCTGCTCGAAGGGCGCGGGCTGCTCGCCGGCGAGCCGGCTGCGTACGTCTGCGAGCGCTTCAGCTGTCGCCAGCCCGTGTCGGACCCGGCCGATCTCGCGGCGCTGCTGAGCGCGCCGTCCTCGTGATGCGCTAGAACCTCCGGCGCATGGGGTCCATCTTCGCCGCCGTCGCTGGTCGTCGCGCCAAGTGGGTCGTCGCGCTCGCGTGGCTTGCGGTCGTCGCGGTCTCGATCGGCACGAACGCCGTCACGAAGTTCTCCGACGCCGAGAAGAACGAGTCGACGTCGTTCCTGCCCAGCGACGCGGAGTCGACCAAGGCGCTCGCCGTGACCAAGCGCCTGGAGGGCGGCGAGCTCGCGCCGATCGTCGTCGTCTACCACCGCGACGGCGGCCTGACCGCCGCCGACCGCCGCACGATCACGCGCGACCGCAAGGTGCTCAACCGCAAGGTGCGCAGCAAGCAGCTGCGCGCGACGTCGACGTTCGGCAAGCCGACGTTCTCGCCCGAGCGCGACGCGGCGCTCGTCGTCGCCCAGATCAAGAGCGACGGCGAGGCCGACACGATCCTCGACCCGGTCGACGCCGTGCGCGAGCGCATGAAGCTCCACCACGGCGGCCTGGAGATCAAGGTCACCGGCGGCGCGGGCTTCTCCGCCGACGCGATCAAGGTCTTCGAGGGCATCAACGGCACGCTGCTGCTGGCGGCGTTCGTGCTCGTGCTGGTGCTGCTGATCCTGATCTACCGCAGCCCGATCTTCTGGTTCTTCCCGATCCTCGCCGTCGGCTTCGCGGAGGTCGCGACGCGGGCGATCGGCTACGAGCTGACGACGCTCGGCGTGACCGTCAACGGCCAGTCCTCGTCGATCCTGTCGATCCTCGTGCTCGGCGCGGGCACGGACTACGCGCTGCTGCTCGTGGCGCGCTACCGCGAGGAGCTGCGCCGCCACGTCGACAAGCACGAGGCGATGGCGCTCGCCCTGAAGACCGCGGGCCCCGCGATCTTCGCGTCCGGCCTGACGGTCATCGCGGCGCTGCTGTGCCTGACGCTCGCGAAGGTCAACGGCACGTCGGGCCTCGGGCCGATCGGCGCGCTCGGGATCGCCGTCGCGATGGTCGCGATGCTGACGCTGCTGCCGGCGCTGCTCGTGATCGCCGGGCGCCGGATCTTCTTTCCGTTCATCCCGCGCTTCGACGCGGCCGCGCAGAGCGCCGCCACGGCCGGCGTCTGGCGGCGCCTCGGCGACCGCATCGCCCGCCGGCCCAAGCGCGTGTGGGTCGGCGTCGTCGGGCTGCTGCTCGTGCTGTCGCTCGGCCTGCTGAACTTCGACGACGGGCTGACGCAGGGCAACTCGTTCCGCGACGACGTCGAGTCCGTGCAGGGTCAGAAGCTGCTCGGCGAGTCGTTCCCGAGCGGTGCGAACGCGCCGACGGACGTCATCGTGCGCGACCTCCTGCGCACGGAGGCCGTGCGCAGCGCGGTCGCGGCCGTGCCGGGCGTCGTGTCGGTGGCGCCGGCGGGCACGACCACCGACACCGTGCTGCTGAAGGCCGTCCTCAAGCCCGAGCCGTTCTCGACCGACGCCTTCGCGCTGATCCCGAAGATCCGCGACGTGGCCAAGCGCGCCGGCGGGCCCGGCACGCTGGTCGGCGGCGCGACGGCGGTCGAGGCCGACCTGCGCGAGGCCGCCGCGCGCGACACGCGCGTGATCGTGCCGATCGCGCTCGTCGTCGTGTTCCTGATCCTCGTCGTGCTGCTGCAGGCGATCGTCGCGCCGCTGCTGCTGATCGCGACCGTGATCCTGTCCTTCGCGGCGTCGCTCGGCGTCGGCGCCGTCGTGTTCGACGTCGTCTTCGGCTTCCCGGGATCGGATCCGTCGCTGCCGCTGTTCGCCTTCATCTTCCTCGTCGCGCTCGGGATCGACTACAACATCTTCCTGATGGCGCGCGTGCGCGAGGAGACGCGCCACCACGGCACGCGCGAGGGCATGATCCGCGGCCTCGCCGTCACCGGCGGCGTCATTACGTCGGCCGGGATCGTGCTCGCGGGGACGTTCTCGGTGCTCGGTGTGCTGCCGCTCGTGTTCCTCACGCAGATCGGGTTCGTCGTCGCCTTCGGCGTCCTGCTCGACACGTTCCTCGTGCGCTCGATCCTCGTGCCCGCCCTCGTGCTGCACGTCGGCCCGCGGGTGTGGCTGCCGTCGAAGCTCGCGAAGGCGCCGTAGGCTCGGCGGCTACGCTCGGTCGAGTCGGCGCATCTCGTCGTCGCCCAGGCGCAGCCGTGCGGCGCCGACGTTCTCCTCGAGGTGCTCGATCGATCCGGTGCCGGGGATCGGCAGCATGACCGGGGAGCGCTGCAGCAGCCATGCGAGCGCGACCTGGCCCGCGGTCGCGTCGTGGCGCTCGGCGACCTCGGCGACCACGCCGCCGGGCTGCGCGAGGTCGCCGGCGGCGAGCGGAAACCACGGGAAGAAGCCGATGCCGTCGCGCTCGCAGGCGTCGAGCACGTCCTCGGAGTGGCGGTCGGTGAGGTTGAAGCGGTTCTGGACCGTGACGACGTCGACGATCGACCGCGCCTGCTCGAGCTCTGCGAGCAGCACGTTCGAGATGCCGACGTGGCGGATCTTGCCCTCGTCCTGCAGCTCCTTGAGCGTGCCGACGGAGTCGTCGAAGGGCACCTCGGGGTCCGGCGAGTGCAGCTGGTAGAGGTCGATCCGGTCGACGCGCAGGCGCCGCAGCGAGCCCTCGCAGGCCGCGCGCAGGTGCTCGGGACGCCCGTTGCGCGACCACTGCCCGGGTCCGCCGCGCTCGAGGCCGCCCTTCGTCGCGACGACGAGCCCCTCGGGGTAGGGGTACAGCGCCTCGGCGATCAGCTCCTCGCTGACGTCGGGGCCATAGCTGTCGGCGGTGTCGACGAGGTCGACGCCGAGCTCGACCGCCCGGCGCAGTACGGCGAGGGCGCGGTCGCGATCGGGCGGCGGACCCCAGACGCCCTTGCCGGTGATCCGCATCGCGCCGAAGGCGAGGCGGTGGACCTCGCGGTCGCCGAGCGTGAACGTGCCGCCGAGCGTCATCGCGCGCCCCCTACCCGCTGGCTGGCGGCGCTCATCCGTCGGTCTGCTGAACCGCCGCCATCGCGCCCTGAAAGCCGATCTTCGAGTGCGTGCCGTCGCAGAAGGGCTTGTTCGTCGAGCCGCCGCAGCGACACAGGAAGATGGCCTCGCCGTCGCCGCCGGCGACCGGCTCGCCGGTCTCGTCGTCGATCAGGGTGATGGCGCCGACGACCTTGTAGGGACCGTTCGGGCGAACGTGGACCGTCACGTCGGACATGGGGTGCTCCTTCGCTGGCTCAGAGGACCGGCAGGTAGCGGTCCAGCTCCCATTGGGAGACCTGGACGCGGTAGTCCTCCCACTCGCGGCGCTTGATCTCCACGTAGCGGTTGAACATATGCTCGCCGAGCGCGCGCAGGACGAGCTCGGACTCGGCCGTCAGCTCGATCGCCTCGCCGAGCGTCTCGGGCAGCTGCTCGATGCCGAGCCGCCGGCGGTCGTCGGGCGACAGGTGATAGAGGTTCTTCTCCATCGGCTCGGGCAGCTCGTAGCCCTTCTCGATGCCCTCGAGGCCGGCCTGCAGCAGCGCCGCGAACGTCAGGTACGGGTTGCAGGCGGGGTCCGGGCGGCGCAGCTCCATCCGCGTCGCCTTCTCCTTGCCGGGGTGATAGAGGGGCACGCGCACGAGCGCCGAGCGGTTGCGGCGACTCCAGGCGACGTAGACCGGCGCCTCGAAGCCCGGCACGAGGCGCTTGTAGGAGTTCACCCACTGGGCGAAGATCGACGAGATCTCGCGGGCGTGCTTGAGCTGGCCGGCGATGAACGCCTTGCCGACGTCCGACAGGAAGTAGGGGTCGTTCTCGTCGAAGAACGCGTTGCGGCCGTCCTTGAAGAGGCTCATGTGGGTGTGCATGCCCGAGCCGTTCTCGCCGTACAGCGGCTTGGGCATGAAGGTCGCGTGCCAGCCGTACTTCATCGCGTATTCCTTGACCGTGATGCGGTAGGTCATGCAGTCGTCGGCCATCTGCAGCGCGTCGTTGTAGCGCATGTCGATCTCGTGCTGGCTGGGCCCGACCTCGTGGTGGGTGTACTCGACGTGGATGCCGAGCTGCTCGAGCGCGAGCACCGTCTCGCGGCG
>JAWVGK010000233.1:0-15950 GCA_033855155.1 Solirubrobacteraceae bacterium
GCCAGATCCTCGAGCTGCTGATCGAGCTCAAGCGTGCGGGCAACGCGATCGCCGGCTACGGCGCCGCCGCGAAGGGCAACACGCTGCTGAACTTCTGCGGCGTCGGCCGCGACTTCCTCGACTTCACCTGCGATGCGAACCCGCACAAGCAGGGGCACGTCCTGCCCGGCACGCACATCCCGATCCTCGCGCCGGACGCGATCCGCGAGCACCGCCCGGACGTCGTGCTGATCCTGCCCTGGAACATCAAGGACGAGGTCATGGAGCAGCTCTCCTACGTGCGCGAGTGGGGCGGGCGCTTCGCCGCGCGCTCGCCGGAGCTGCGGCTCTTCGAATGAGGCTCCTCGAGACGCCGCTGGCCGGGGCGTACGTCGTCGAGCTCGACCTGCTCGGCGACGAGCGTGGCTGGTTCGCGCGCACCTACGACGAGGAGCTGTTCCTCGAGCACGGGCTCGAGCCGGTCGGCGTGCAGGCCAACAGCTCGTTCAACGCCGCGCGCGACACGCTGCGCGGCCTGCACTACCAGGCCGACCCGTACGCGGAGGCGAAGCTCGTGCGCTGCGTGCGCGGCGCGATCTGGGACGTCGGCGCCGACCTGCGCCCGGACTCGGACTCCTACCGCCGCTGGCACGGCGTCGAGCTCAGCGCCGACAACCGCCGCGGCCTGTACCTGCCGGCCGGCTTGGCGCACGGCTTTCAGACGCTGACCGAGGACTGCGAGGTGCAGTACCTCATGGGCCACGTCTACGTGTCCGAGGCCGCGCGCGGCGTGCGCTGGGACGACCCCGCGTTCGCGATCGCCTGGCCGGCGCCGCACGGCCCGCGCACGATGTCCGAGCGCGACGCGGCGTATGAGGACTTCGTGCCGTGAGCGGCCCGCGGCGCGTGCTCGTCACCGGCGCCAGCGGGTTCGTCGGCCGGCGCGCGCTCGCGCCGCTGCTCGCGCGGGGGTTCGACGAGGTCCATGCCGTCGGGCGCGGCGCGAGCGCCCCGGAGGGCACGCCGGAGGCGGTGGTCTGGCACGGCGCGGACCTGCTCGACGCCGCCTCGCGGCGCGCGCTCGTCGATGGGGTGCGCGCGTCGCACCTGCTGCACCTCGCCTGGTACGCCGAGCCGGGTGCGTTCTGGGCGGCGCGCGAGAACGCCGCCTGGGTCGCCGCGACGATCGGCCTCGTCGACGAGTTCGCGGCCGCGGGGGGCGTGCGCGCGACGCTCGCCGGGACGTGCGCCGAGTACGACTGGTCCGCGCCCCAGCCGCTGGCCGAGAACGCGCCGCTGGCGCCGGCGACGTACTACGGCGCCTGCAAGGACGCGACGCGACGCGTCGTCGAGGGACTCGCACAGGTCGCCGGCCTGTCGCTCGCGTGGGGGCGGATCTTCTTTCTCTACGGTCCGCGCGAGGACGAGCGCCGGCTCGTCGCGAGCGTCGCCCGCGCGCTCGCCGCGGGCGAGCGCGCGCCGACGAGCGCCGGCCTGCAGCGGCGCGACTTCCTGCACGTCGACGACGTCGCCGCGGCGTTCGCGGCGATCGTGGCGTCCGGCGTGACCGGCGCCGTCAACGTCGGCTCCGGCGAAGCCGTGACCGTGCGATCGATCGCCGAGCAGCTGGCGGCCGCCGCCGGCCGCCCGGAGCTGCTCGACGTCGGCGCGCTGCCCGACCGTCCCGGCGACCCGCAGGAGATCGTCGCCGACGTTGCGAGGCTGCGCGACGAGGTCGGCTTCACGCCGGAGTGGTCGCTCGCCGATGGGCTGGCGGAGACGCTCGGCTGGTGGCGGTCGCAGGTGCGATGAGCATGGACGCCTCCGACGTCACGCTCGCGATCGCCAACTACAACGGCCGGCATCTGCTCGCAGGGCTGATGCCGACGTTGGCCGCGCAGACGGCACAGGGCTTCGCGATCCACGTTGTCGACGATGCGTCCGGCGACGACTCCGTCGCATGGCTGGAACGTCAATGGCCTGACGTCAAGGTCATCCGCAATCCGGTGAACCTGGGCATCACGCGCACGCTGAACCGCGCGATCGAGTCGGCGCAAACGCCGTACGTCGCATTGCTCAACAACGATCTCGAGCTCGATCCACGCTGGCTCGAGGAGATGCGCGGCGCCCTCGAACGCCATCCCGGGGCCGGATCGGCCGACGGCAAGATGCTCAACTTCCATCGCCGCGGGGAGATCGACGGCGCCGGGGACCTCATCGCTCGAACGGGCGAGTGCTGCAAGCGCGGCTTCGGCGAGCAGGACCGCGGCCAGTTCGACCGCCCCGCCGACATCCTCTGCGCGAGCGGCGGGGCGGCGCTCTACCGGCGCGCCGCATTCGATCGGGTCGGGCCGTTCGATGAGGACTTCGGCGCGTACTTCGAGGACGCCGACTGGGGACTGCGGGCTCAGCTGTGCGGCTACGGCTGCCGCTACGTCCCGACGGCGATCGCCTTCCACATGGGCTCGGCGACGACGAGCCAGGATCGGTCCGCCTACGCCCATCTCTTCTCGCGCAACAACCTGCTGCTGCTCGCCAAGTGCCTTCCGGCCGGGCTGGCGCTGCGCCTCGCCCTGGTGCTGCTCGCCTTTCAGATGAAGTGGCTCGCGGCGAGCGCGTCGCGCGGACTGCTGGCGGCGCACCTGCGGGGCTGGCGCGAGGCCTTGGCCCTGACACCGAGCACGCTGCGAAAGCGCCGCGAGATCCAGCGCCGGCGGGCGATCTCGTCGGCGCGCCTGCACGAGCTCCTGACGCCCGTCGACTGGCGTTTGCTGCCGCGCGTCGAGCGCGACGCGCGCTAGCCGCGGACGGCCGTCAGCGCGAGCGCCGGACCATTGGGGTGGCGCGGCTCGTCGAAGCCGATCGTGATGTCGCGCCAGCCGAAGTGGGTCAGCGCGCGCACGAGCTCCTCCCGGGGCATCCAGTTGCTGTAGGGCTGCGTGCCGCCGCAGAAGCCGGCGAGCCTGCGGTCGATGCCGTAGCTGTGGCGGTGCACGCGGTAGCGGTAGCCGTCGTGCTCCATCTGGGTCGACGGGCCGAGGCGCTTGGCGAGATGCTCGTTGCGCAGCGCTGCCCGGTCGAAGACGTGTGTCCAGATCATCAACCGGCGCGCGCGGCGTGAGATGAGCTCGAGCATCGCGGTCGTCGAACAGCTCGGCGCTGCCTGCGCGCACCTCCCGCAGCGGCGGCGGCAGCCGCGACGCCCACGTGTCCGGGGCCTCGTCGAGCGCGTGCCGGGAGCCTAGCCCGGCGGCGTGCGCAGGCCGAGGCGCGCGATCGCGGGACGGGCGATCAGGTACGCCGTGGCACGCGCGCGATGGGCGGGCGTGCGCCACGCGGCGCCGCGCGGGTTCAGGCGCTCGCCTGGCGGCGTGTCGGCCTCGACCCAGCGCACGAGCGCGCGCGCGGCCAATGGCCACGTGTGCGCGGCGGCGGCGGCCGCCAGCGGCGCGACGTAGGCGCCGCGGCCGCGCTCCAATACGCGCTCGATCGCATCCGCCGTGCCGGCGACGTCGCCAGGCTCGGCGACGGCGCCGAGGCCCTCGCCCGCCACGCGCGTCGCGAGGTCGTCGCCGGCCGTCGCGACGATCGGCAAGCCGGCCCAGAAGCAGTCCAGCAGCCGGGTGCGAAACGCGTAGCGCGACTCGAGCGAGTCGGCGTGCGTCGACAGCGCGCAGTCGGCCTCCAGCAGCCAGTCGGCGCGCTCGGCGTAGGGGACCCAGTCGCGGTGGAAGAGCACGGTGTCGCCCAGCACGCCGAGTTCGCGCGCCACGCTCTCGGCTTCCTCGGCCGCGCGCCGCGAGGCCTGTTGCGCGGCCGCCGCAGCGCCCATGAAGACGAGGCGCACGCCGGACCGGCGCTCGGCCAGCAATGCGACGGCGCGGATCGCGGTCGGCGCGTCCAGCCAGCGCCAGATGCCGCCGTTCCACAGAACGATCTCGTCGCGCGCGCCGATCTGTGGGAGCGGGCCGCGGATGCCCGGCCCGCCGCTGTGGCGCGCCGGCAACGGAACGGTGCCGAACGGGACGGTGTCGATCGTCTCGCGCAGGCCGGGATCCCTGTCGCTGCGCGCCGGCGAGATCCGCCGCGTCGCCAGCAGCGTCCCGATCCACAGGTCGCGCTGCTTCTCGCTCGCGCAAATGAGGTGATGCGCCGAGGCCAGTGCGTCGTGCAGCCGGTCGAGCGTCGCGCTGACCATCAGCCGCCGCAGCAGCGGCGCGCGGGCCGCGAACAGCTGTGCGGTCTCGAGCGCCTCGGGCGTATAGACGTCGTGGATCACGCGGGCGTCGCAGCCGCGCAGCCAGCGCGCGACAAGCGGCCATTGCGGGGGCGCGACGACCGCGTCGGCACGCGCGATCAGCGCGCGCAGCGCGTGCGGCGCATGAACGTCGTAATGGGCGGTGCGGATGCCCTCGACGGGCGTCGATTCCGCCGCCCCGCTGGCGATCGTGACCTCGGCATGCGGCGCCAGCGCGCGCCCGAGCTCCACGTGGCGGATACCCAGGCCCGCCATGCGCTCCCCCACCGCGTCGGGGCAGATGAACAGGATCTCGGGATGCGACGTCACGCGCGCATGATCGTCGACGCCGCTCAGCCCCGCCTCGACGCCGCGCTGCAGCGGCGCGACGGCATGCTCGAGGAAGCCTGGGCGGCAGGTCGACGTTGTTGTTGAGCAGGATGACGATGTCGCTCAGCCGGTGCTCGCGCGACTGTGCGGCGAGGCGGCGCACACAGCTCTCGGTCAGGTCGAAGCATGCGCGGCGATGCCAGCTCGGTGCGCGGCGCACCGGCGCGCCCGGCAAGATGTGCGCGGTGAGGCGCGTGCTGCACATCCT
This sequence comes from Solirubrobacteraceae bacterium, assembly GCA_033855155.1. Lineage (GTDB taxonomy): Bacteria > Actinomycetota > Thermoleophilia > Solirubrobacterales > Solirubrobacteraceae > CADCVQ01. The sequence goes on from JAWVGK010000233.1 coordinate 4,815, forward strand.
GCCCCATCGCGGCGGCGGCGGGGAGACCTACATCGACCTGCTGATGGGGCTCGATGGCTACGCGCACGCGCGCGCACCGTTGTCGGCAGGGCGCACCCCGGCCTCGGCCGCAGCGTCGCTGCCGCTGCGCTGGCCGCGGCTCCTGCGAGCCGCCCGCGACGCCGACATCGTCCACTCCCACGGCGACGTCGCCTCGACGCTCGTCCTCGCGCTGCCGCACGGCAGGCCACTCGTCGTCACGACCCACGGACTGCACTTCCTGCGCCGTGCGACGGGCGTGCGGCTCGCGGTCGCGCAGCGTTCGATGCGCGCCGTCGCGGGCCGGGCCGCGCGCGTGCTGTGCACGTCGCAGGCCGAGCACGACGAGCTGGCCGAGCTGCTGGGCGCGGCGCTCGCGCCGCGGCTCGTGGTCGCGCGTAACGGCGTCGCTGCGAGCATGCCTCGGGACGGCGAGCAGCGGGCCGCGATCCGCGCGCAGCTCGGGCTCGCCGATGGCGACGTCACCGCGCTGTTTCTCGGCGAGCTGTCGGCGCGCAAGGCCCCGCTGCTGGCGGCCGAGGCTGCCCGGCGTGCGGGGTCCGACGGCGCTCCCATCGTCCTGCTGGTCGCGGGCGATGGCCCGCAGGCCGGCGAGCTACACGCGCAGGCGTCCGCCGCGGTGCGTCCGCTCGGCTTCCGCGACGACTCAGCGCGGCTGCTCGCGGCGGCCGACGTGTTCGTCCTGCCCTCCTCGCGCGAGGGCCTGTCGTTCGCGGTGCTCGAGGCGATGGCCAATGGGCTGGCGATCGTCGTCGCAGACGGGCCGGGCAACCCGGAGGCGGTCGGCGACGCCGGCGTCGTCGTGGCGGCCGGCGACGTCGACGCGTTCGCGAGCGCGCTGCGCAGGCTGGCGCAGGATCGCGGCGAGCGCGAGCGCCTCGGCGCCGCGGCGCGCGAGCGGGCGCGCAGCGTGTTCAGCATCGAGCGGATGCTCGGCGCCGTCGCGGCGGCCTACGCGGACGCGCTGCGATGACGCGCACGGCGCTCGTCCATCTCGTCCGCCACGCCAACGGTCCCGAGCCATTCGAGACGTTCATGGCCTCCTACGAGCGTCACCCCGCGACCCTCGAACACGATCTCGTGCTGCTGTTCAAGGGCTTCGGCAATGCCTCGGAGCGGGCGCCGTACCTCGAACGCGCGGCGGCACACGTCCCGCACGTGGTCGAGGTCTCCGACGACGGCTTCGACCTGACGGCGTACTTCGTCGCCGCGACCACGCTCGAGCACGAGCGGCTGTGCTTCCTGAACTCCTTCAGCGAGATCCTCGCGGCGGGCTGGCTGGGATTGCTCGGCGCGGCGCTCGACGAGCGCGGCGTCGGCGCCGCTGGCGCGACGGGCTCGTGGAACAGCCATCTCTCCTACCGGCTGTACCTGCTCGGCCTCGGCGGCGCCTACGCCCGCAGCTTCCCCAGCAGGCGTGCCGCGACGGTCGTGATGCACGAGCTCAGCGCCACACCCGTGCCCGGTGCCGTCGCAGGCTGGCTGCACACGCTCCAGCAGACGGTGCTGCGCTCGCGGGGGATGACGCTGTTTCCGGCGATGCACCTGCGCACGAACGCCGTCCTCGTCGAGCGCGCGTTGCTGCTGTCGCTGCGCAGCGGGCGCGCACGCACGAAGTGGGCGACCTACGAGCTCGAGAGCGGGCGTCGATCGATCACGCGCCAGCTGATCGCCCGCGGGCGCCCGCCGGTGATGGTCGATCGTCACGGCGTCGCACGCGCGCCGCCGGACTGGCATCTCGGCGATGTCTTCTGCCAGTCGCGTCAGCAGGACCTGATCGTCGGCGACAACCAGACGCGCCGCTATGCCTCGGCGACGCGCGACCAGCGCGCGCTCCTGTCGGCGCAGGCGTGGGGCGTCCACGCCCGCCCGGGCTGAGCCGCCATAGTCTCGGTGCGAGTGCCCAGCGGCGAGCCACCCCAGCAGCCGGTCGTTCCGATCGACATCGTCGACACGGCCGCCGCCGGACCGGCCGCGCTGCGCGGAGGCATGGTGCGGACACTGACCTTCGGCGCGGGGATGCTCCTGTCGCTGGCTTCGGCTCCGCTGCTCATCCGCCACCTCGGCGACGTCGACTTCGGCCGCTATGTCTCGGTCCTGGCCCTGATCGGCATCGTCGCGGGGCTGACTGAGGGGGGCGTCACGACGATCGCGCTGCGCGAGCTGTCGGTCACGGCGCAGCGTGCGGCGCGCAATCGCCTGATGGGCGACCTGCTCGGGCTGCGCCTCGCGCTCAGCGGCGCGGGCGTCGGGCTCGCGCTCGCGTTCACGGCGATCGTCTCCTACCAGGGCGATCTGCTGCTTGGCACGGCGCTCGCCGGTCTCGGCATGATCGTGATGCTGACGCAGTTGCTCGTGGCGACGGTGCTGCAGAGCACGCTGCGCTTCGGCTGGGCTGCGCTCATTGAGCTCGCGCGTCAGGCCGTCAACGCCGGTCTGATCGTCGCGCTCGTGTTGGCGGGCGGCGGCGTGCTGGCGTTCCTCGCCGTCGGCGCCGTCGCCAGCCTCGTCGGCCTCGTCCTGACGTGGATGCTCGTGCGCGGCTCGATCAGCCTGCGCCCGGCGTTCCACCCGCGTCGCTGGATGCCGCTCGTCCGCGAGACGCTGCTGTTCGCGATCGCGACCGCCGTCAACACGCTGTACTTCCGCGTGACCATCGTGATCATGTCGCTCATCGCGACGGGTGCGCAGACCGGCTACTTCTCGATCTCCTTCCGCGTCATGGAGGTGCTCATCGGGGTGCCGGCGATGCTGTTCGGGGCGGCGTTTCCAATCGTCGTGCGGTCCGCTCGCGACGACCGCGCGCGCTTCGAGAACGCGGCGGCGCGCATGTTCGAGCTCGGCCTCCTGCTGGGCACGCTGCTGACGATGTGCGTGGCGCTGGCGGCACCGTTCATCATCGAGATCTTCACCGGCAGCAGCGGGCACCCGTCGGCCGCCGTCCTGCAGATCCAGAGCATTGCCTTGGTCGCGAGCTTCGTCGCGACCGCGACCGGCTATCCACTGCTGAGCCTCGGTCGTCTACGCGGAATCCTCGCCGCCAACTGCCTGTCGTTGTTGCTCGCTGCATGCCTCGCGCTGTTGCTCGTGCCGCAGCACGGCGCGCAGGGCGGGGCGATCGCGGCGGTCGTCGCCGACGTGGCGCTCGCGTCGGCGAACGCCGTGCTGCTCATGCGCCGCGGGGGACCCCCGCTGCCGCTGTCGGCGCTCGCCGTGACGGCAGCAGCGGCATTGGTGGGCTACGCGGCCGGTCGCCTCGCCGGCGTGCATCCGCTGGTCGAGACGGCGGTCGCCGCGATCGCGTTCCTCGTCGTGCTCGGGCTGCTGCGCCGCTTTCCGCCCGAGCTGCGCGACCTGCTGCGCGGGCGCAGCGCGACGCCCGGGGCCGACGGCGGCCCGCCCGTCGGCTAGCTTGACGGGCTTCATGGCGACGCTCCCCCGGTCACGATCCTTCGCGGTCGCGCACGCATGCCCGCACTGCGGCTGCGGCGACCCACGCCTGCTGCGCGCCACCGATCGCAACCGCGCGGTGAGCGATTGCCACTTCGAGTACGCGGCCTGCCGGAGCTGCGGCGTGATCTGGCTGCCTGACGTTCCCGACGACCTCGGGGACTACTACCCGGCTGGCTACCACGCGTCGTTCGCGCCGGCCGACCTAGACGCCGCCGTCGCCGCCGAGGCACGCCGACTGAAGCTCGTCACGCGGTACGTCGGGCCGGGAAGGATGACCGAGATCGGCCCCTCGCGGGGTGTCTTCTCTCGAGCCGCCACGGCAGCGGGCTTCGAGGTGACCGCGCTCGAGATGGACGCCGACTGCTGCGCGTACCTCGAGCGCGAGGTCGGCATCCGCACGATCCAGACGGCCGAGCCTGCGCGGGTCCTGACCACGCTCGCGCCAAGCCGCGTGGTCGTCATGTGGCATGTCATCGAGCACCTGCCCGATCCGTGGGATGTGCTGCGAGCGGTCGCCGGGCATCTTGAGCCCGGCGGGGTGCTCGCGCTCGCGACCCCCAATCCACGTTCGCTGCAGGCTCGCGCGCTGGGCGCGCGCTGGGCGCACCTCGACGCTCCGCGCCATCTCACGCTGATCCCGCTGGACGTGCTGCGCGCCGCCGCGGACGAGGTCGGGCTGCAGCTGCTGAGCGCGACGACGACCGACGAGGTCGGGCTCGGGCTCAACCGCCTCGGTTGGGAGCGCTCGCTGCTGAGCCCACCGGCGATGCGCCCCGATGCCCGCCTCGCCCACACCGTCGGCAAGGTCCTGACCGGCTCGGCGCGAGCGTGGGAGGAGCGGGGGATGCGCGGCGCGGCCTACACCGCCGTTCTGCGAAGGCGCGACGACGGCGCCGCGCCGGCGAGCCGGTAGCCTGCACGCGCATGGGCCTTGTGGGGGTGCTGCGACACCCGATCGGTACGTTGGTGGGGCTTCGCTTCGAGCACCGTCGCTGGACGCTCGCCAAGCGCCACATCGCCGGTGACGGGATCGAGATCGGCGCCCTGCACCGGCCGCTTCGCATTCCGGTCAACGCTCGCGTGCGCTACGTCGATCGCTACGACGTGGCTGGCCTACGCCGCGAGTACCCCGAGCTCGGCGACCTGCGGCTGGTGCCGGTCGACGTGATCGACGACGGCGAGACGCTGGCGACGCTGACCGACGCGAGCGTCGACTTCGTCGTGGCGAACCACTTCATCGAGCACACGCAGGATCCGCTCGCCACGCTGCGCAACCACCTGCGCGTGCTGCGCGAGTGGGGCATGATCTTCCTCGCCGTGCCCGACAAGCGGCGCAGCTTCGATTCCGAGCGCGAGGTGACACCGCTGGCGCACGTGCTGCGCGACTTCGCGGAGGGGCCGCAGTGGTCGCGCGAGGAGCACTTCCGTGAGTGGGTCGTCAGCGTCGACAAGGCCGAAGACGTCGAAGCCCGTGCGGCCGAGCTGTCCGACGCCGACTACTCGATCCACTTCCACGTATGGACGCCGGCGGCCTTCACCGAACTGCTCGAGCATGCGCGCGACGTGCTAGGGATGCCGTTCTCGATCGAGGAGATCCGCGCCAATGGCGCCGAGTTCATCGTGATCCTGCGCCGCGGCGCCGAGCCGGCTGCCGGCGCCGCGGCGGCTACGGCGCCTGTCCGAGCAGCCGCCGACGCGCGCGCTTGAGCGGCGCCGGCGTGAGCCAGGCGACGGCCGGGACGACGAGCCCGCTGCTGCCGCGCAGCGTGCGCCGGCGCCGCAGCGTACGAGCGCGGATCCGGATCGCCTCCGCGGTCTGCGGCCGGTCCGCGCGGGCGGCGACGTTCGTCGTCGACATGACGCGCGTCGACAACGGCTCGTCGAGCGCGACGACGACGTGCTCGTCGGCGATCCGCAGCCACAGGTCGTACTCCATCGCGTAGCGGTAGCGCACGTCGTAGCCGCCGAGCGCGAGCACGACGTCGCGCCGGAAGGCGGCCGACGTGTTCGGGATCGGGTTGAAGCGCAGCAGCACGCCGTTGACGTCGCCGGCGCGAAACGACGTCCGCGGCGCGAGCGCGTTGCCCGCCGGGTCGACCTCGTGCATGCGCGAGCCGACCACCGCGACGTCGGGACGCGCGTCAAGCACCTCGAGCTGGCGCTCGAGGCGTTGCGGCTCGGAGTGGTCGTCGGCGTCCTGGACGGCGACGACCGGCGCGCGGGCGACCCGCAGGCCCTCGTTGAGCGAGCGCGAGATCCCGACGTTGCGCCCCATCGTCAGCGGCCGCACGCGCGGATCGCGGGCTGCGGCTGCCACGATCACGTCCGCGGTCGCGTCGCGCGAGCCGTCGTCGATCAGCACGAGCTCGAGATCGGACACGGTCTGCGCGAGGATCGAGTCGATCGCGACATCGAGCGTTGCGGCGTTGTCGTACGCGCCGATCAGCACGCTGATGCGCGGGGCAGCCTTCATCGCAGGCGCTCCCCGTAGACCGCGGCGACGCGATCCAGCGAGCTGTCGAGCGACAGGCGCGCCGCGTTGCGCGCGAACCACGCCGCCGTGCCGTCGCGCAGCGCGGGGCCGGCGTCGCGCACGCGCAGGATCGCGTCGGCCAGGTCCTCGGGCGAGGCCGACGCGGCGACGTAGCCGTTCTCGCCCTCGTCGACGAGCTCTGTCGCGGCGTTGTCGGGGTCGGCGACGACGACGCTCGGCACGCCGCGCGCGGCCGCCTCGACGACGACGATGCCGTAGCCCTCGCGGCGCGAGGGCAGCACCATGCAGAGCGCGTGCGTCAGCGCCTGCGCCAGCTCGTCCGCGTCGACGAAGCCGGGCGCGCGCGCCACGTCGCCGAGCCCGAGCGCCGCGATCAGGCGCACGACCTCCGCGCGCTCTGGCCCGTCGCCGTAGATCTCCAGGCGCAGCTCCGGCGCCCGCTCGCGCAGCGCGGCGAACGCGTGCACGAGCGCCGGCACGCGCTTCTCGGGGATGTGGCGGCCGGCGAACACGACGGCCTGCCCCGCGGCGGCCGGCGCGGCGGCGGGCGGCAGCGCCTGGATCGCCGTCAGCACCTCGACCGGCCCGCGCACGCCCTCGGCGCGCAACCGCTCGGCGGTCAGCCGCGACAGCGCGAACGCGCGCTGGCGGACGTGCAGGCACGCCTTCTGCACGGCCCAACCGACGCGCCCGCCGACGGCGCCGAGGTAGTCGTTCCAGTAAGCCCGCGACCACAGCTCGAACCAGTCGACGACGAGCTCGTAGCGGTGCAGCGGGCGCGCGAGCGCGGCCGCCAGCAGCGAGAAGTACGGAAACGACGCGGTGTGCACGACGTCGTAGCGCCGGCCGTGGCGCAGCAGGTGCCACAGCACGCCGGCGCCGAAGACGAGCGGCGGCGCGATCCGCCGGCGGCCGTCGACGTAGAGGCGCATCCGCGGCCCCGCCGCGCGCACCTCGACGCCGTGCAGCAGCGGAGGGGCGCCACGGTCCCACTGGCGCAGCGTCAGGTAGCTGACCTCGTGGCCGTCGTGCGCCAGGCGCTCGGCGAGCGTGCGGTACCAGCGCTCGCCGCCGCCGATCGTGCAGGGATACAGGCAGTCGTAGACGATGAGGATCCGCACGGGTGGTGCAGCAGCCTTTCAGACGCGCCCGCTCCGCTAGTCTTCGAGCCGGCGCGCAACTTCTCGCCGGCAGGCGCGTCAGTGTCAGCGAGGGCGACGTTCCGCGCCTCCTGACACAACATGGCCTCGATCCAGAGCACACCACCCGGGCTCGTCGGGCCCGTCGACTCGGCCATCGAGGTCTCGGTCGTGATCCCGTGTCTCAACGAGGCCGCGAACATCAGCGAGTGCGTTCGCCTGTCGCTGGCGGCGCTCGACGAGGCCGGCCTCAGCGGTGAGGTCGTCGTGGCCGACAACGGCTCCGACGACGGCAGCTCCGAGCTGGCGGAGGCGGCCGGTGCGCGCGTCGTGCACGAACGCCGCCGGGGCTACGGCTCGGCGTACCTCGCCGGCTTCGGCGCCGCGCGCGGCGAGTACATCGTGATGCTCGACGCCGACATGACGTATCCGTTCGACGAGATCCCGCGGTTCGTGCAGGAGCTGCGCGGCGGCGCCCAGCTCGTGATGGGCGATCGGATGGACAACATCCAGCCGGGCGCGATGCACTGGGTCAACCGCTACATCGGCAACCCCCTGCTCAGCGGCACGCTGAACCTCTTCTTCCGCACCGGCATCCGCGACGCGCACTGCGGCATGCGCGGCTTCCGCCGCGACATCCTGCCGGTGCTCGACCTGCGCACGACCGGCATGGAGTTCGCCTCGGAGATGGTCATCCGCGCGTCGAAGGAGAAGCTCGACATCCGCGAGTTCCCGATCTCCTACGCGCCGCGCGGCGGCGAGTCCAAGCTGTCGCGCTTCAGCGACGGCTGGCGCCACCTGCGCTTCCTGCTCGTGCACAGCCCGACGCACCTGTTCATCGTCCCGGGCATCGCCCTGCTCGTTGTCGGCATGCTGACCGCCACGGTCTCGTTGCTGCAGATCAGCGTTTTCGGACGCGAGCTGCAGCTGCACTCGATGATCGCCGGCGCGCTGCTGCTGATCGTCGGCACGCAGGTCATCGCGCTGGGGCTGTGCGCGCATGCCTACGGCACGTACTTCATGGGCGAACGCGACCCGTGGTTCGACCGTGCGCGGGCGCGCTACCGCCTCGAGCACGGGCTCGTGCTCGGCGGCGTGCTGACCGCCGCGGGCGCGATCGTCGCCCTATGGATCGTCGTCACCTGGATCGACCGCGGGTTCGGTCAGCTGTCGGAGGAGCGCCTCGCCGTCGGCGCGGCGTCGCTCATCATCGTCGGCGTGCAGGTCTTCTTCTCGTCGTTCCTGCTGTCGATCCTCGGACTGCGCCGGCGCGATCCCGGGCACGCCGAGTAGCGACGGCTACGGCGCCCCGTCCCTGCGGTCGGCCCGCTCCGCGGTGGCCAGCGCGGAGACGACGGCGATCGGCACGCCGACGAGCACGAGCGCGGCGAGCAGGCCGAGCAGCGCCGGCACCGCCGGAAACGGTCGGAAGGCCGCCACGCGATCGAGGATCTCGCCGGCGTGAGCGAGGACTGAGATGGGCGCACGCCGGACGAACGTCAACCAGGGCTGTGGAGCGATCGTCCTGCCGTCGAGGCGCACCCGGACCTTCGCGAGCTCCATCGGCTCCTTCGTGCCGGTGAGCGCGATCGCCTTGCCGCGGTTGCGCACGCAGACCCGCGCGCCGTCCACGTCGCGAGCCGGTCGGCGCACGGGGACGACGACCGGGACGCCGAACGGGTAGCCGCCCGCGAGCCTCGTGTGGCTCTCGTAGCCCGGCGCGCGAACCTCGATCCCGAGCGTCGGCGTGACGTCCGCCTTGCCGACGTCGACGACGCGCAGCTGCAGGCCGTCGGCTGTGCGGTCGATGCCGACCCCGCGCACGCAGACCTCGGCACCGTGGCGCAGGCGCACGTCGGTGAGGGCGAACCGCGACAGCGTCGTCGGCGTGGAGGAGACCGACTGGCGCTCGCGGGTGAGCCACGGGACCAGCGACGTCGCGAACGCCACCGCGAACAGCGCGAACGCGACGACCGCGGCGACCGGCACGATCCGCGACCTAAACATACGTTCGCGCCAGCGTGAGGGCGATGCCCGACAGCGAGGCGAGCGCGAGGCCGGTGAGCAGCGCTCCCGCGACGGCCGCGCCGACGCGGCGCGGCAGCGAGTCGACCACGAGCGCGGCGCCGACACCGAACGATCCCAGCAGCGGGAGGAGGTAGCGCCCGGTGATGAGCGGGTCGGTGTTGGTGCCCGCCAGCGCGCGGTAGGAGGCGAGGTGCAGCAGGACGAGCATGCAGAGGGCGGGACCTGCGACGAGCGCGATCTCGCCCCAGTGGCGTTTCGTCTGCTCCCAGCGGCGTATGCACACCGCCAGCACCGCGAGCGCGCCGCCGACCAGCGTTACCTGGATCGTGTCGCGCACGCCATCCGACAGGTTCACCTCGTAGCCGCCGAAGCTTCCGAAGAGCGTCTGGACCCAGACCTGCCGGAAGCCGTAGTCGGGACCCGGCCGCGGCGTCATGGCGCCGAGTCGCGGCAGGTAGAACTGCCACACGAAGCTCAGGAACTCGCGCGGGTTCACGCCCGTCGGACCCAGGTTCGCCTCGCCGCCGTACACGCCGGCGCTGCCGTTGCTCGCTGCCGCGGTGTAGACGAGATACGCGACGGCGGCCGCCGCGAGCGCCGCGCCGCCGGCGATCGCGGCGCGCAGGGCGTGCCTCGGTGGCGGGCGATGGCGCACCATCACGAGCAGCACGATCAGCAGGAAGACCGGGATCGCGGCGATGCCGCGCCCGTGCGTGAGGACGCAGGCGCCGGCGGCGGCCCCGACCGCGGCGAGGCGCCGCGCGCTGACGCCGCGCCGGTAGGTCCGCACTCCGAGCCACGTGAGAGCCAGCCACGCGACGACGAGCAGCATGTCGCTGTTGACGATGCCCGCGATCTGACCGAGGACCGGCTGCAGCGCCACGACGCCCGCCACCACGACCCGCGGAAGGGTGCGGCGGAAGAGCTCGGCCGCCAGCAGCCACGCGAAGATCACGGCCGGCAGGAGGAGGAGGACGTTCGCCGTCCGCATCGCCCACAGGTCGGTGAACAGCCCCCCGGGCGCGATGCGGGAGACGATGCCCTCGTAGGCGTAGTACAGCGGCGGATTCTTCGCGAGCGGGTTCGGGCCGTTGCCTCGAGCCTTCGAGCCGTCTGGGAGGCCGGCCTCGAAGCGCTCGAAGGCGCGCTCGTCGGCCGCACGCCACGGGGGACGGACGGCGGGATTCTGGGCCATCCGACCGAACCCGGCGATGTTCAACGCGTGGGCCTCGGCCGGGTCGAAGGACGCGATTCCGGTGCTGACCATCGGCGGCTTGCCGGTTTGCCCGAGATGGACCGCGTAGGCGACGTGGTTGGGCTCGTCGAAGCCCTGCAAGGGGGCGGTGACCAGCGACCAGGCGGTCCCGAGCAGAAGAGCGCTCGCCAGCAGCAGCGCGAGGGGCAGGGGCACCCCGCGGATCCCCGCGAGTACCCGGCGTGCGACGGCGCGGATCATGAATGCGGAGGGAGCGTAGACGTGAACGCGCTCGCGCGCGTTTTGCGCGTCGGTCGACCGAGCCCGACGCCCGGAAGAACCTGGCTTCGCATGACCGTCGGCGGCCGCTCAGCCGCGTAGCACGTCGTGCAGCCAGCCGGCGAAGTCCTCTGCGCCGAGGTCGGGCACGAAGTGCCGGGGCAGCGCGAAGGGGTCGCTGCCGGCGCTGACGGCGCCGCCGTGGTTGGCGACGGCGTAGCGAAACCCCGCGTCGGCGACGAGCTTGCGGGTGCCGGCATGGAAGTCGACGTCGGGGATGCCGAACGGGTAGGAGAAGCCGACCGGCGTGCTCCCGAGCCACTTCTCCAGGTCGCTGCGGCTGCGCTCGATCTCCTCGCGCTGCGCCCGCTCGCTCTGGAATCCGAGGTTGCTGTGACGGACGGTATGGGCGCCGATCGCGATCAGCGGGTCGGCGGCGAGCGCCCGCAGCTCGTCGAGCGTCATCGCCCGCGGATCGTCGATCGGGGAGCCCGCGCCCGTCCACCCGG
>JAWVGK010000234.1:0-18245 GCA_033855155.1 Solirubrobacteraceae bacterium
CCGGCGGCCTCGCGCACGGCGATCTCGTCATCGCCGACAGCGCGCTCGCCTGCGACGGCACGAGCCGCGCGCTCGGCGCCGACGGCCGCGTGGCCGCGGACGCCGGCCTCGTCGCGGCGCTGCGCGCAGCCGCCGGCGCGGATGCCCGCGTCGGCGCGGTCGCGACGAGCGACCTGTTCTACGACCCGGACCTCGCGCGCACCCGCGCGTGGATACGGCAGGGCGCGGTGGCCGTCGAGATGGAGGCCGCGGCGCTGCTGCGCGTCGGCGAGCTGCGCGGCGTGCGCGTCGCGTGCCTGCTGGCCGTCTCGGACGTCTTCGACGCCGAGCGCACGCGTCACCGCCTCGACGCGCAAGGTCTCCTGCAGGCCGGCGAGCTGCTCGGCCGGGTCGGCGCGGCGGCGCTCGCGCTCGGCGAGCCGGTCGAGCGCTAGCCGGAGACCTTCATGCGCTCCTGGTGGGCGGGGACCGGCTCGGTCGCTCCCGGCAGCGCCTCGCGCATCGCCATGAGCTCGCGCGTGAGCGCCGCGAGCTGACCCTCGATCGCCTCGAGGCGCTGGTCGATCCCGGCGCCGGAGTCGAGCGTCGACAGGCGCTCGTCGACGCGGTCGATGCCGTCCTCGATGCCCTCCAGGCGCTGGGAGACCGAGCGCACCCGCCGCGTGAGGCGCTCGATGTCGCCCGCCGTCGGGATGTTCAGCGCCGCGAACGCGGCCTCCTGGGCCGCGCCGGCCTTCTCGCGCGCCTCGAAGGCCCGCGCCACGGCGCCGCTGACGAGCGGGTTGGCGAGCAGGTCCTCGGCCAGCCGGCCGAAGGTGTCCTCGCTCTGCTTGGTGAGCCGCTCGCGCAGCCCTTCGGAGTCGGTCTCGTCGCTCATCGGGCTGCGGTTCCTCCAGCCGGTTAGGGGGCCGATCTGAGGCTAGCGCAGAGCGGGTGCGGCGACCCGAGGCGCTCGCGCGCGGGCCGCGCGCCCTACGCGCGCGCGGCTGACAGCCAGCTCGCCGGCGGCTGCGCGGTTCCGTCCGCCGCGGCCGCTGTCATGCCCGCTCGCAGGCGGTCTTGAGAAGCGGTTAGCACTTCGCGTGTTTTCCGGTAGGCTGCCGCGCACGCGCATCGGGAGTCGCGTACTTGGAACACCTCCAGGGGGGAGATGCAGGGACACATGCACCACAAGCGTAGGCTGCTCATCGCTCTGGTCGCGGCCGGCGGAGTTTCCGCCGGTCTGGGATCAGTGGCGACCACCGCGAACGCCATGCAACGGACGTTCGTCCTCACGCTCGCGGGGAACATCAAGAAGACCTTCACGGTTGACGTGGGCAAAGACGTCCCCCTCAGCCAGATCCAGCTGCCGTCGCTGCTCGGACTGCCGCTGCTGAGCGTCACGGAGATCACGCCGACGCAGACCGCGCCCGTCGCGCCTGCGGCGCCGGCCGTCACCCTGCCCACGGTCCCCGTGGACCCGGCCGCGCCCGTCGTCGACGAGCCGACCGCCGGCGAGCGCGTGCAGAACCAGGGCGTGACCGGCAACAAGAAGCGCGTTCCACGCGCCGGCGAGCGCGCGCTGGACTCGGCGGGCCACGTCATCGGCGACGTGATCACGAAGGTCGAGACGGCCCGTCCGAAGCGGACGCCGCTGCGCCTGTCCGACGGCACACCCACGTTCCGCAACCCCACGTTCTCGCTGGCACTCCCGGCCCCTGTGGCAGTCGGCGTTCCGAACTTCTTCATCAACCAGTTCAAGATCCCGGTCTTCCTGCTGCCGATCTACCAGGCGGCGGGCATCCAGTACAGCGTGCCGTGGGAGGTCCTCGCCGCGATCAACGAGATCGAGACGAACTACGGGCGCAACCTCAACGTGTCCAGCGCGGGCGCGGTCGGCTGGATGCAGTTCCTCATGTCCAGCTGGAAGATGTACGGCGTCGACGCCAACGGCGACGGCAAGAAGGACCCGTACAACCCGGTCGACGCGATCTTCGCGGCGGCGCGCTACCTCAAGGCGGCCGGCGCGCAGGAGGATCTGCGCAAGTCGATCTTCGCCTACAACCATGCCGACTGGTACGTCAACTCGGTGCTCATGCGTGCACGCTTCATCGGCGGGATGCCGGCCGACCTCGTCGGCTCGCTCAGCGGTCTGACGCAGGGCCGCTTCCCGGTGCACGCGACGGCGAAGTACGCCGACGACATCGCCGAGCACGCGATCGCCCGTCGGGTCGCCAGCGGCAAGAACGCGGCGCTGCCGGTCGACGGCCGGGTCTCGCGTCGCGGGATCAACATCTTCGCGAAGGCCGGCTCGCCGGTCGTCGCCGTCCAGGACGGACGGATCGTGAAGGTCGGCAACAGCGAGCGCCTCGGCAACTTCGTCATCCTGCGTGACGTCTACGGCAACTCCTACACCTACGGGGGGCTGAAGAAGGTCGCCACGCAGGTGCCGGTGCCCAAGCGCAAGACCCAGAGCAAGGCGTCGGTGGCCAAGGAGCTGGCTCTCCCGGCCGACGCAAAGCCGTCCGCGGCCGCGAGCGCCGGCAAGCACCTCGGCAAGGCGGCGAAGGTCGTCGAAGCCGTCGACGCGATCGCCGACACCGCGGCGGCCAAGGTCGCCAAGGAGCGGCTGTTCGCCAACCCGACGCGCGAGAACGCACTGAGCGCGGGCGGTCGCAAGCAGCTGCAGGAGTCCGAGTCGGTGCTCGGCGAGGGTACGAGCGTCAGCAAGTACTTCTCCGGCGTCTACGGCCTCAAGAGCGACGACGTCGTGCTGAAGCGGCTGGCCAAGGGTCAGGCCGTCATCGCGGGCACGATCCTCGGCCGCATCGGCAGGACGTCCGACGTGCTCGCACCGCACATGCTGTTCGAGATCCGGCCGGCCGGCCGCGGCGCGCCGCGGATCGACCCCAAGCCGATCCTCGACGGCTGGAAGGTCCTCGAGGCCACGGCTATCTACCGCGCGCAGGGCAAGAACGCCTTCGTCGGCGAGGACGCCCAGACCGCGACGATCGGCCAGATCCTGCTCATGAGCAAGGAGGCACTCGCCAAGCGCGTGCTGGCCAACCCGCGGATCGACATGTACTCCTGCGGACGTCGCGACATCGAGGCGGGGATCATCGACCGCCGCGTGCTGGCGACGCTGGAGTTCCTCGCGGCCAACGGCCTCAAGCCGACGGTCTCGACGCTGCAGTGCGGCCACAGCTACTACACGACGACGGGCAACGTCTCGGCGCACTCGTCCGGCAATGCGGTCGACATCGCCAAGATCAACGACATCCCGATCCTGGGCAATCAGGGCGCGGGCTCGATCACCGACATCACGGTGCGACGGCTGCTGACCCTGCAGGGAACGATGAAGCCGGCACAGATCATCACCTTGATGACCTACGACGGCGTCGACAACACGCTCGCGTTGGCGGACCACGCCGATCACATCCACGTCGGCTTCCGTCCGACGTTCGACCCGACGACGAAGGCCGGCAGGATCGCGGAGTCGATCCTCAAGCCGTCGCAGTGGGTCAAGCTCATCGACCGCCTCGGTCAGATCGACAACCCGACGGTGCAGCTCGCGCCGTCGAAGTACGCGATCAAGACCGGCGTCGGTCGCGCCAGCCAGGCGCACAACGCCGAGTAGCACCGAAGACGCGGCCGGCGATCCGGTCGAGGCAGGAACAGAGACCGCCGTGACGTCCTCGTCACGGCGGTTTCGCTTCGTCCAGCTCGAATACCCCTGGCCGCTGGGGCCCGAGCCCGGGCGCTACTCGATCCGCGAGCGCCTCGGCGAGGCGGCGGGCTGGATCCTCGTCCTGCGCACGCTCGGCGCCGCCGAGCGCCGCGGCCAGCCGCGGCTGCGCCGCCGGCGACCCGTGCGGGCCGTCCCCTCGCCGGCGCCCGAGCTCGTCACGACCTCGCGCGCGACGCTCGTCGACACGGCGCATCTCGACGGGCGCGAGGCGGCCGAGCGCTGGCTGCGCACGGCCGACCTCGCCGAGCTGGCGGGCGGCGCGATCGTGCGCCTGAACCGCGTCCTGCACGCGCACCGGATCGCGACGGCGGACGCCTACGCGCACGAGGTCTCGCTGCACCAGGCGCTCGTCGTGCGCGTCGGCTTCGGCGCTGGCGAGCAGGTCGCCGAGGGCCGCTGGGACCAGGCGCGCGAGCTGCCGCGCGAGCGCCACGGCGCCGCGGCGCTGCGCCCCGGCCGGGCGGCGCTGCGCCCGCAGGAGCGCCTCGCGGCGCTGCTCGGCGGCCGCGATGCCGCGCTGGCGTGCGAGGAGCTCGCGCTGCGCGCTCGCAGCGACCTCGATGCCGGCCGCGTGCGCGAGGCCGCGATCCAGCTGCGCGCGACGCTCGACGCGGCGCTGGCGGAGCTCGAGCCGTGGCGCGAGCAGGCGGGGCTGGCGCCCCGGCTCGACGAGCTGCGCGCGCACCGCGAGGGCGTCGGCGCGGCAGCCGACGCCGCCTTGCGCGGCGGCCTGGAGGAGCAGCAGATCGCAACCGTGCGCGGCGCGCTCGCGCGGGTCGAGGCCGCGCTGCGCGCCCGCACGGCGGGCGGGCTGTGACGCTCATGCGTCGGCCTGGTCGCAGCCCACGTTCGCCGCGAGCGTCGCTCTGGTGAGCGTCACCGACCATGCCGGCGGCCTGCTGGCCTGCGTCGCGGCCCGCCAGCGTCGGCATCGCCGCCACCGGCCTGCCCCCGTCTGGCTCATGTTCGCGAACGCGATCCCGATGCACCTGGGATTCACGCTGCTGAGCCCCATGCGACTGGTTTCCGTTCACCTTCGCGTCGCTCGGTCTGCTCACGCTGGCGACCGTGCACCCCTTGCTCGGCGTGTGGTGAGGCACGTAGACTCGCCGCTCGATGCAGCCCGCGGTGCGACGCCATCCCGGTCACGACCGGCGACTTCAGCGACGCGCCGGTCGCAGGGCCGTTCGCGCCGATCTTCGTCGCGGCCGGCAGCTTCTTCGAGCTGCCGTCCCGGGAGGCGCAGGTGCGCTGCTTCGAGAACGTCGCGCGCCGGCTGCGCCCGGGCGGGTGTTCGCGTTCGACGCGCTCGTCCCGGACGCCGGCCGCAGCGCAGGCGGGGAGGACATGCGCCTGATCCCCACCGACGACGACCGGCTGATCGTGCGCTTTCGCAGGTTCGACCTCGTCGCGCAGCGGTGCACGTCGAACTACCTCACCGTCGAGGATGGGCGCGCGCGCCACCTGAAGGTGCGGGTTCGCTACGCGTGGCCCAGCGAGCTCGACCTCATGGCGCGGATGGCCGGCCTGCGGCTCAAGGAGCGCGCCTGTGGCTGGGGCGGCGACCCGTTCACCGGCTCGAGCCCGTCGCACGTCTCGGTCCACGAGCGTCCGGCGGCCTGATCGTGTCGTCGGCCGGGCTGCCGGGCTCTCGCTGATGCCTGCGGCGCGGGTGGCGGCGACGCCCCTGATCAGCGTGATCCTCAACACGTACAACCGTGCGGCGCTCCTGCCCCGCGCGGTCGAGAGCGTCCTCGCCCAGACCCATGACGACTTCGAGCTCGTGGTCGCCGACGACGGCTCGACCGATCGCACGCCCGGCGTCGTGGCGCAGTTCCGCGATCGTCGCGTGCGATACGTGCGCCAGGACAACGCCGGCCTTCCCGCCGCGCGGAACGTCGGGGTCGCCCGCTCCTCGGGGCGATATGTCGCCTTCCTGGACGACGACGACGAGGTGCTGCCCGGCTGGCTGGAGGCATTCGCCGGAATGATCGCGGCTTCGGGGTGCGGCGTGGCCTGCTGCGGCGCCGAGGTGGTCCATGGCGACGCAGCGGCGACCGAGGTGCGCGAGCCCTATGACCTCGGGGCCCCGTTCGACCACTGCGTCGGCCTGTTTCACTCGGGCAGCTTCGCCGTGCGGCGGGACGTGTTCGACGCCGTCGGCGGCTACGCGACGGCCCTGCCCTGCCACCACCAGACCGAGCTCGCCCTGCGTCTGGTGCCCTGGTGCGGCGACCACGGGCTCCGCGTCGCGAGCGTCCCGCAGCCGCTGCTGCGGATCCACCGGACGCAGGAGACAGCCCGGCGTCGCAGCGACCCCGAGCGGTTCCTGGCGGGCACCCTGTACATCCTCGAGCACCACGCCGACCGGCTGGGCCGCTCGGAGGTCGCTCTGGCGAGCTACCTGGCAAGCGCCGGCGTCAGCTCCGCGCGGCTCGGCCGCTACCCCGACGCCCGCCGGTACCTCCTCCGCGCCGTGCGGGCCCATCCCACGCTGACCACCGGCTACGGGCTGCTCGCGATCTCGATGCTCCCATCGCTCGCCGACCAGGTGTGGAAGCGCACGGCGTTTCGACAGGAGAGGCCCTGGAGCCGGAGTCCGACATGACCGGGCGCGATCGTGAACCGAGGAAGCGTCCAATGAGCCCTCTTGAAAGGAGGCAGTCTTGTCGCTCGGCTCGTGCATGACGGATCCGGCGGCCTTTCTCGCGGAGCACTGGTCGCAACGTCCCGTGCTCGATCGGGGCGCCCCGCAGCGCTTCTCGGAGTTGCTCGACGAAGCCGAGGTCGAGGAGGTGGTCGGCATGCGCGGCCTGCGCCTGCCGGCATTCCGGATGGTGCGCCAGGGGACGCTGATCGGCACGGACTCGTACACGATGACCGCCCCGCTCGGACAGGGCGAGGTCCATGACCTGATCGACCCTGAGCGCGTCGCGCGGCTGTTCGAGGACGGGGCCACGCTGATCCTCCGGGGGCTGGAGCGCTACCACCCCGCGATCGCCGCGTTCTGCCGAGCGCTGGGCGCCGACCTCGGCCACCCCGTGCGGGCCAACGCGTACGTCACGCCGGCAAACGCCCAGGGACACGGGATCCACTACGACCTCCATGACGTGTTCGTCCTGCAGTGCTCGGGGCGCAAGCACTGGAGGGTCCACGAACGGCAGGTCGTCGACCCCGTCCCGGGTCCGGACGTGGATCCGTACGTCCGCTCCGAAGACCTCCGGGGCGCGGTCGTCGACGAGGTGCTTGCGCCAGGCGACAGCCTGTACGTCCCGCGGGGCTGGCCCCACCTCGCGTCCACCGCGGGGCAGGCCTCGATCCACCTCACGCTCGGCGTCCACGTCCTCACCTGGCTCGACGTGCTCGGCGCGGTGCTGGAACGGGCCCGCGCGTGCCCGGAGCTGCGGGCGGCCATTCCCCCCGAGGCGAACGGCACGGCTTTCGCGGAGGGCTTGCGGGCCGCCGCCGGGACCCTGGGGGCGCTGCTCGAGCAGACACCGCCGGCGGAACTCGACAAGCTGATGCGCGACAGGGGTGACGCCGCGCTCGGGCTGCCGGCTCGGCAGGGGTGGGTGCCACGAGCACCGTCGTGCGAGACGACGTGACCCCGGCGCCGCCGCCGGACGTCGCACCGGCGCAGGCGCCATGGCCGATCGTCTTGTACTTCCATCACGTCGGGCGCAAGCTGGCGCACTTCACGTCGATGTCCGTGCGGCAGTTCGCGACGGCGCTCGACCTCTTGGAAGAGCACTGCGACGTGCTTCCCGCCCGTGCGCTCGTCGACGAGCGACCAACGCCGACCGATCGCCCCGCGGTCGTCATCTCCATCGACGACGGGTATGCGGAGACGCTCGGTGCGGTCCTGCCGTTGCTGTCGGAGCGCGGGCTGAGCGCCGCGTTCTTCGTCGTGACGGGTGAGGTCGGTCAGGAGCTCGAGCACACCACGCTGGACCTGCGGCTGCGCCGCGCGTCGTGGGCCGAGCTGCGGGCGGCGTCCGCAACGGGGCACGTCATCGGGTCACACGGCCACCGCCATGTGCCGTTGACTGCGATCACGCGCAGCATCCGCGACGAGCTGCGCCACAGTCAGCGGCTCGTGTCGGCGCACCTCGGCCAGAGCCACGACATCTTCGCGTATCCATACGGCGTCATGCCGAGCAACCTGTCGGCGGTGGAGTTCTCGCGCGCATACTCCACGGCGAAAGCGCCTCCGACACACTGGGACTGCGCGCCGCGAGCGATTCGTCGCCTCTCGCTCGAGAAGCTCGACGAGAGCGACTGGGCTGCGGAGGTCCGATCGTGGGCGGCGCGCTGGCCGCGCGCGAGCTGCGCCGCCTGCCATGCGGTCGCCTGACGGAGATCCCGGCGCCCGCCGGCGCGACGACCGAGCGGGCGTCGCGCACGAGCCGGGCTACTCCCCCTTCCACGCCGCCTGGCGCTTGCCGAGGAAGGCGCCGATCCCCTCGCGCGCGTCCGCGCTCGCGAAGATCTCCGCGAACGCCGCCTTCTCGGCCTCGATGCCCTCGTCGAGGTCGGCGTCGCCGGCCGTCGTGCGCTTGATCGCGCCGACCGCGAGCGGCGCCTGCCCACCGAGCTTGCGCGCCCACGCCATGACGACGTCGTGCAGCTCGTGGTCGGGCACGACGCGGTTGACCAGGCCGATCTCGAACGCCTCCGCCGCGGAGATCGGGTCGCCCGTGAGGTTGAGCTCGAGCGCGCGCGCGGTGCCGACGAGCCGCGGCAGCCGCTGCGTGCCGCCGAAGCCGGGGATGATGCCGAGGTTGACCTCGGGCTGGCCGAAGCTCGCCGACTGCGCGGCGATGCGCACGTCGCAGCCCATCGCCAGCTCGCAGCCGCCGCCGTAGGCGACCGCGTTGACCGCCGCGATCGTGATCGTCGACGAGCGCTCCATGCTGCGCATGAGCTCGTGCGCGTCGCGCAGCAGCGCGGCGCCGCTGCCGGCGTCCAGCGTCGTGAACGCCTTGATGTCCGCACCCGCGCAGAACAGCATCGGGTTGGCGGAGGCGATGACGAGCACGCGCAGCGCGTCGTCGCCGTCGACGTGCTCCCACGCCCGCCGCAGCTCGGCGACGACCTGCGCCGACAGCGAGTTCGCCGGCGGGCGGTCCAGCCACGCGATCGCGACGCCCTCGCGCGTCTCGAGCTTGACCGCGTCGCCCTGCGCGAAGGAGCCGTCGGAGTCCGGCCGCGCGTAGGCGAAGAAGCCCTGGCCGCTCGTGACGCCGAGGCGGCCCTGCGCGACGAGCCGGCGCAGGATCATCGGCGGCGCGAAGCGCTCGCCCCAGCGCTCCTCGGCGAGCTCGAGCGCTTCGAGCACCTCGTCGAGGCCGCGCGCGTCGGCGCGCGCGAACGGCGGCGGGATCATGCCGGCGCCGGCCATCATGCCGAGGTCGATGTCGCGGATCGTCGCCATGCCGTCCTCGAGCAGCAGGCACGCCTCGACGAACGCCTTGAGCACGAAGCGCTGCGCGAGCTCGTCGGCGTCGAACTGCGTCGAGCCGTCCGTGCGCGGTTGGTTGTCCTCGTAGAAGCCCTTGCCGGTCTTCGCGCCGAGCTCGCCGGCCTCGACGAGCGCGCGCATGCCCTCGTGCACGTAGAAGCTGTCGCCGTAGGACTCCCGCAGGTGCTCGGCCACGTGCAAGACGGTGTCCAGGCCGAGCAGGTCGGTGAGGAAGAACGGCCCCATCGGGGCGATCCGCGATGCCGCGACGGCGTCGTCGATCGCCTTGATCGAGAGGTCGCCCTCCTCCTGCATGCGCCAGACCTCGCTGATCGCGGCGTTGAGGATGCGGTTGACGACGAAGCCGGGCTCCTCGCCGCAGGCGATCGGCGTCTTGCGGATCGCCTGCGCGAACGTCGTCGCGGCCTGCATCGTCTCCGGCGACGTGCTCTCGCCCTCGACGATCTCGACGAGGCGCATGAACGACGCCGGATAGAAGAAGTGAAAGCCGACGACCTTGTCGGGGCGGCTCGTCGCGTCCGCCATCTCGCTGATTGCCAGTGACGACGTGTTCGAGGCCAGGATCGCGTGGCCCGGCGTGCGGACGTCGAGCTCGGCCAGCACCGCCTGCTTGATCGCCATCCGCTCGGGGACCGCCTCGACGACGAAGTCGACGTCGCCAAAGCCGTCGTACGTCGTCGTGCCGGTGATCCGGCCGAGGATCTCGACGGCTTGGCGCTCGGCCTGCTCCTGGCTGATCTTCTGCTTGTGCACGAGCCCCGCGAGCTGGCCGCGCGTGACCTCCTCGGCCTTCTTGAGGCCCAGGTCGACGAACTCCTGCTTGACGTCCTTGAGGATCACCGGGATGCCGGCCGACGCGATCACCTGGGCGATCTCGCCGCCCATCGTCCCTGCGCCGACGACCGCGGCCTTGAACACGAACACGCTTGTGCAGCTCCTTCTCGTTGTGGGCGCGGCAGAGGCCGCGTTAGGTTCTCAGAAGAGCGGTCGGGCGCGGAACTGCGACAACTCGCGCGCGAACATGTTGCATCTCGCCGCTGCGCGGCCGAGGACGTGCGCCGACCGAGCTACGGTGCGACCGGTGCTCGATCTCGAATCCCACGCCGGCAGCTACAAGCTGGCCTTCGAGGAAGGCGGTCGCGCTCTCGATGCGCAGGAGCGCGCGGTCAACGAACTGCGCTCGCGAGCCGGGGTGTTGGTTGCCGCGGCAGCGATCACGACATCGTTCTTCGGCTCGCGAGCCCTGACCGGAGGGCCGCTGACCGTCGCCGGCTGGATCGCCATCGCCGCGTTCGCGCTTGTCGCGGCGATCGTGCTCGCAGTGCTCTGGCCCTGGCGCGACTGGGCGTTCAGCGCAACGCCGCAGAACGTCATCGCGACCTACATCGAGACGTCCGATCCGGTCACCCTCGTGGTGATCCACCGCGACATGGCGCTGCACCGGTCTGCGAGCTGGCTGTCCAACGCACGACTGCTCGGCAGGCTGTACTGGGCATTGCGCGCAGGGCTGGCGCTGGTGGCAGCCGAGGTCGCTGCCTGGGTCGTCGTGCTCGGCGGCCAGGGCTACTAGACTCGTGCCATGACCGGCAAACCGCAGGCACCCACGCCGACTCCCCCGACCCCCATGCGGCCCAGCCCCATGGTGGGAGAGACCGGCAAGCGCGACAGCGGCTCGCGGAAGTAGGTCGCGGGCCCGCAAGCGCGTCAGCCGAGCAGCTCGCGGCGCAGCAGGTCGACCACGATGGCGAGCTCCTCCAGGCGCGGGGAGAGGTCGCCGAGCAGCGCGTCGCGCTCTCCTGCGCCGGCCTCCGTCAGGCGGTAGAAGCGCCGCGAGCGGCGCTCGGGGTGCTCCCACTCGCCCTTCACGAGGCCGTCGGCCTCGAGCGCGCGCAGCAGCGGGTACATCGTGTTGGGGTTCACGCCGACGAGGCCGCCGGTCAGCTCGCCGACGCGCTCCATGAGCTGGTTGCCGTACGACGGTCCCTGGCCGAGCAGGTGCAGCACCAGCAGTCGCAGCAGCCCGGCCTTGCGCAGGCCAGCGACGAGCGGATCGGATGAACCCGGCCCGCCCCCGGCAACGGCACCGGCACCCGCACCGGCCGGCGCCCGCGCTCCCGCCGCCGCGCGGACGTCGCTGCGGGCGGCCGTCTCGGCGACGGCCGCCTCGGCCTCGGTCGAGGGACGGCGTGGCGCCATCGGCGCAGTATGGCGGGCGAGCGTGCACGCGGGTGCCGCAGAGCCCGTCGCCGACCCGCCGCTACGCCGTCGCCGTCGCCGGCTCCTCGATGCGCCGCGGCAGCAGCGTCTCGCGCGCGATGACGAGCCGCTGGATCTGCGACGTGCCCTCGTAGAGCTGCATGATCTTCGCGTCGCGCATGAGCTTCTCGACCTTGTACTCCTTGATGAAGCCGTAGCCGCCGAAGATTTGGACGGCGTCGGTCGTGACCTCCATCGCGCTGTCGGCCGCGTAGCGCTTGGCGTGCGAGGACTCGAGCGTGTTGCGGCGACCCTGGTCGAGCAGCACGGCGCTGTGCCACGTCGCCAGGCGCGACAGGTGCACCTTCGTCGCCATGTCGGCGATCATGAACTGGATCGCCTGGTGCATCGCGATCGGCACGCCGAACTGCACGCGCTCCTTCGAGTAGGCGACGGCCATCTCGAACGCCGCGCGCGAGATGCCGGTCGCCATCGCCGCGACGCCGGGGCGCGTGCGGTCGAGCACCATCATCGCGAGCTTGAAGCCCTTGTTCTCCTGACCGAGCAGGTAGCGCGCGTCGACCTCGGTGTCGTTGAACGTGATGGTCGCGGTGTTCGACGCCCGCTGGCCCATCTTGTCCTCCTTCTTGTCGACGATCACCGTGTCGTCGCGCTGCACGAGGAAGGCGGAGATGCCGCGATGGCCGGCCTCGGGGTCGGTCTTCGCGTAGACGACGTAGTAGTCGGCGTAGCTGCCGTTGGTGATGAAGCACTTCGAGCCGTTGAGGACGTACTTGTCGCCGGCTGCGCTTCGCACGGCGCGCGTGCGCATGCCGCTGACGTCCGAGCCGGCGTCAGGCTCGGTCAGGCAGAAGGAGGCGAGCTTCGTCGAACCGACGAGCGCCTCGCAGAACTCGCGCTTGACGTCCTCGGAGGCGCCGAGCAGCACCGGCGCGGCGGCGAGCCCGTTGGCGCCCAGCGACGTCTGGATGCCCGAGCAGCCCCACGACAGCTCCTCCTCGATGATGCAGCCGTCGATGCAGCTCAGCCCCGGGCCCCCGTACTCCTCGGGGATGTGGGTGTTCATCAGGCCGACCTCGTGCGCCTTGTCGATGATCGCCTGCGGCCAGCCGCCGTCGCGGTCGAGGTCCCACGCCACCGGGCGGATCTCCTTCTCCGCGAAGTCGTGCGCAAGCTCCCGGAGGTCCTTCTGCTCGTCCGTCAGGGTGAAGTCGACCATGGCGTGTGCTCCTGAAGAGATGTCCGAGAGGTCCGATTGACTGGTCAGTCAACTCGTGGTACCCGTAGCGTACCGGACCAGACCGCGCGAGCCGAAGTTGTTTGGCGACGGCGCCGCGGTGGGAACACGCCGTCAACCACGACACTTGCGCAGGGCGCGCCGCTGCCACGCGCGGAGGCCGACGAGTCGAGCGTCAGCCGTCCGAGCCGAACTGATAGAGATACCTCATGCCCAACCCCCGACAGTTCGACCTCGAGGACATCGTCAACCGTCCCGGGACGTACTTCAACCCGCAGACCGAGGTGCTAGTCGTCATCGACGACTCGCCCGACGTCGACACCGAGGTCTTCAACATGGAGGACTTCGAAGGCGCCGACTGGGTCCTCATCTCCGACGAGTCCCCGATCGACGAGCACGTCCGCGACGAGCTCATGCAGGCCTTCCAGGTGCGCCACGGAGCGAGCCTCAGCGCCGGCCTCGGCGCGGGCGACGACGTCGTCGACGACGACGAGAACGCCGAGCCGGAGGCCGACGAGCTCGAGGACGAGTAGCGCCGCCTCAGCGCCCGCGCACCTCGAACCGCGTCGTCGCGGAGTACTCGTCGAAGTCCGACACGCGCGCGACGACCGTCGCCTCCCAGGTACCGCGCACGCCGAGCGCGGAGTCGCGCAGCTCGTAGTGCGCGCGACCCGCGCGCGGGACGTCGAGCGTGATCGGGCCGATCGCCTTGTCGCGCTGGACGAGCCGCACGGTCAGCTGCTCGACGCGATCGATCTGCGCGCCGGTGCGGCGGTCGAACAGGTAGAGGTGGTAGTCGTTGGGACCGACGGCCGCCGGCTCGACGTCCATCTGCAGGCGCATCGGCCCGAGGTCCAGCTCGCGCACGACCGGGCCGTCGTCGATCGTCGCGGGCGGCGCCGCGCGAACGAGCGTGGCGGTCGCGGCGAGCACGAGCACGGCGCAGGCGACCTCCGCGCGCATGGCCCGGCGCAGCCGTCGGGCCGTGTCGATCTCGCCGTCGTCGAGCCGGGCGGTGCGCCGGCGGCTGCCGGCGGCGAGCGCGACGATCAGGCTGACGAGCACGATCTTGGCGAGCAGCGCCCACCCGTACGTCGTCCGAAGGAACGCGCCGACCGAGCCGAGGTAGAACCACGCCTGCGCGCTGCCGGCCGCGACGAGCACGACGATCGCCGGCAGCGCGAGGCGCGAGAAGCGGGCGGTGGCCTGCGCGGCACCGTCGCCGAGCGGCGCTCCGCGCCGAGGCCAGAAGCAGACGAGCAGCAGCACGAGGCCACCGAGCCATGCGCCGGCGGCGAGCACGTGCAGGACGTCGGCGGGGATGAGCAGCGCCCGCGGCGCCTGCGTGTCGGCGTGGCCGGCGTACGGCAGCGTCCCGACGAGGAACGCGACCGGCAGCCCGAGCCCGAGCCGTTCCCAGCGCGAGCCGTCGCCGCGCCGCAGCGCGAGCACGACGACGAGCAACGCCCACGCCGCCGAGCGCAGCAGCCACGTGTGGCCGGTGCGGGTCTCGAGCGAGCCGCGCAGCATCGCCGAGTCGAGGGCGTGGCCGAGCGAGACGCCGCCGCCGAGCGCGCCTTGCAACGCGATGCCGGCGAGCGCCGCCAGCAGGCCGACGATCGCGGCGACGAGCAGCGCCCGGCGGGGCCACCGCGCGGTGCTCCCGACGGGCCACACCAACAGGCCGAAGAAGACGGCGCCGACGAGCAACAGCAGCGCGGCGTAGTGCAGCCCGCGCGCGACGCCGTAGGCGCCTTCGACCGCCGGCCCGGCGGACGACCGTGCGAGCAGGTCGGCGACCTGCGGCGTACCGCGCCGCGCCGTCACCGGCTCGCCGACGCCGAACGCGAAGCCGCCCGAGACGGGGTGACCGTCGGCCGAGACGACGCGGTACGTCGTCGTGTAGACGCCGCGCCCGAGCCCGCCGCGGACGCCGACGGTGACGCTGTGCTGCCGGCCGTCGGGATGCGCGACGTCGCCGCTGTCGACGCGCCGTCCGCGCTGGTCGTAGACGCGCACCGCGCCGAAGCTCACCTCGACGGCCTCGTTGAAGTCCAGCCGCACGCTCGACGGCGCGGCGCCGACGGCGGCGTTCTGGTGCGGTGTCGTGTGCTGCAGCACGGCATGCGCAGACGCCGCCGCGGGCAGCGCCCAGGCCAGCGCGACGGCCGCCACGAAGGCGACCGTCGGACGGCGGACCGCGACCCGCCGCCCGACCGATGTCGTGCGTTCGCTCACGCGCTGACCGCGGCGGCCTCGCGGTGCGCACCGGCGCGCGTCGCCGGGTCGGCACGGTCGCGCGGCACCAGCTCAACGCGTGTCGCGGCGCGCGCGCATGAGCTGCGGTGCGAGCGCTGCCGCGCCGAGCAGCGCGCCGACGATCGCGAGCGCGAGCGTCAACGTGTCGCGACCGCCGGTGGATGCGGCCTGGCCGGTGGCGACGGCCGGCGTCGCCGGCGAACGCGGAGCGTCCTCACCGTGCGTGCTGACGACGTCGACCGGGACGGCGTCTTCGCTGAGCGTCGTGACGGGGGCCGGGGAGTCGCTGTCCTCGTTGCCGATCCAGCGCACGATCGTGCCGTCGTCGTAGCGTTGCAGCGCCTTCCAGACGATCGGCCCGGTCCTGACCGGGTTGCGGGCGATGAAGCGCAGCTCGGCGTAGCCGTCTGGCGGCACGGGCCCGCCGCGCCAGCGCAGCTCGCTGATCGCCGAGCCGCGCTTGACTACCGTCGTGCGCCAGCCTGCGACCTGCTCGACGAGCGCGAACGTGACGCCGTCCGGGAGGCGCAGGTCGACCTCGGTCGTGCTCGCGCTGCGTTCGTCGGGCACGATCACGCGATAGCGCTGCAGCTCGGCCGGTCGCGAGGCCGCCGGCTGGATCGTGACGTGTGCGGCCGCGCCCGGCGCCATGATGGCGCCGAGCACGACCACCGCCGTCAGGCTGCCGGCGCTGTCGCGACGACGTCGATGCATGAGCGTGGCGTCTCGGAGGTTGCGGGGTCGCCGGTCCAGTTGACGATCTCGGACTTCGCGCGCTTGCCCTGCGCGTTGCGGTAGTACTGCGCGATCCCGAAGCAGAGCTTCGTCGGCGCCGTCGGGTTCACCCAGCGCACGTCCCACGCGCCGAACATGCCGGGCTCGATCTCGGCGTCGCGCGTGCGTGCCGTCCACGACACGCGCTTGGTCGCGAAGACCTTGCCGCCGCTCTCGCCGCCCCTGCCGGTGTCTTCGCGCGCGATCCGGATCTTCCAGTCGGGCGACTGGCGCACGGAGAAGCTCTCCTGGATCTCCGCGGGCACGTACATGATGACCTTCCAGGTGTTCTGCGCTTCACGCTCGTTCGGCGCGCGCAGCACGAACGTGCCGCGCGCGGCGGTCAGAACGGGGCCCTGGGGCTGTAGCGCGCTGACGGTCGCGTGGCCCGAAGACAGGGCGGGGATCGCGAGCGCGACGGCGCCGGCGGCCGCGATGGCGGCGCCGCCCGCGGCGAACTTCAACGGGATGGACATGGGCTGGTCCTCTCTTGCTGCTGATGAGCTGCTCTAGGTGGCGCGCAGGGCGAACGCGGTGCGAAAGCTCCGCTTCTTGGCGCCCTTGGCGCGGTAGCTGCCGGAGTAGGTGATCTCGTAGGCGGCTGCGGCGGGAAAGGTGAACGTCGTGCGCTTGCCGGTGCGCTTGCTCAGCAGGACGTGGCCGGATGCGTCGCTGACCTTCACGCGACAGGTGCACGCCCTGAACGTGAAGCGCCCGCCCTTCGGCGGCCGCACGCGCACGACGACGATCGTCGACGGCTGACCCGCCCGCGGCTCGTCGGCTGGCAGCACGTGCATCGTGACCGCGACACCGCGGTCGGTGACCGTCTGGTGACCGAGCGCGGGCGCGGTCAGCGCCAGCGTGGCGGCCAGTGCGACCGCAGGCGCGGCCGGCCGCAGGAGGGTACGCATGATCTTTCGGACCTCGCTTGGTCGAGCAATGACACGGGCGCCGGGCCGAGCGGATCGGCCCCGGCGTGGCTAGCGCAGCGCCGTCGCGAGCCGGGGCGGAGGCCGGACCGCCAGCGAGGTCGCCACGAGGCGACCGCCGCGCGGCATGACGCCGTCGCGGCGCACGGGCAGGACGAGACGAGCCACGCGGCCTCGCCGGGGGCGAGCCGGGCGCGCGCCGGCGACGAGCCGCGCGAGGCGTTCCTCACCGACGTAGCGGCCCGTCAGCAGCGACACGAGCAGGACGATCGCCGGCGACAGGAACATGACCCCCGTCCGCATGCCGGGCAGCACGAGCACGACCGGGAAGGCCAGCGTCGCGGCGGCGAGCAGGAAGGTGGATGTCCGGCGATCGCGGGGCATGACGCGCGGCAGGTATACCAGTCGCTTCACGCTGCCGTCACCGGGCGACGGTGAGCAGCGCGCCGGCGAGCGGACGCGGGAACGATCGGAGCATGGGCCTGACCCTTCCCTTCGATCGATACACGGCAGTCGCACGCCCTACTGCGGCACGAGCCAGACGACGCCCAGCGGCGGCAGCGTCACCTCGGCGGAGAACGGCTGGCCGTGCCAGCCCTGCGCGTCGGCGTCGACGCCCCCGAGGTTGCCGGTGTCGCTTCCGCCGTAGTACGACGAGTCGCTGTTGAAGCGCTCGACCCAGCGGCCCGCGCGCGGCAACCCGACGCGGTACGCGGGGCGCGGGATCGGCGACAGGTTGCAGATGCAGACGAGCACGTCCTGCGCCGGGTCGCGGCCGGCACGTGCGAATGCGACGACGTTCGAGTCGGCGTCGTTGGGCTCGATCCACCAGAAGCCGCTGCCCTCGAAGTCGACCTCCCACAGCGCCGGCGTCTGCTTGTAGACGCGGTTGATGTCGCGCACGAGCGACTGGATGCCGGCGTGCTCGGCGTACTCGAGCAGGTGCCAGTCCAGCGACCGCTCGTAGCTCCACTCGTCGCTCTGGGCGAACTCCTGGCCCATGAACAAGAGCTTCTTGCCGGGGTGCGCCCACATGTACGCGTACAGCGCGCGCAGGTTCGCGAGCTTCTGCCAGCGATCGCCGGCCATCTTGTCGATCAGCGAGCCCTTGCCGTGCACGACCTCGTCGTGTGACAGCGGCAGGATGAAGTTCTCCGTGAACGCGTAGACGAGCGAGAACGTCAGCTCGTGGTGGTGATAGCGGCGATGGACCGGGTCCTCCTCGAAGTACCCGAGCGTGTCGTGCATCCAGCCCATGTTCCACTTGAAGCCGAAGCCCAGCCCGCCGAGGTACGTCGGGCGCGAGACTCCCGGCCACGCCGTCGACTCCTCGGCCGCGCTGATGACGCCCGGCTCGTCGCGGTGCAGCACCTCGTTGAGCTCCTTGAGGAAGGCGACCGCGTCGAGGTCCTCGCGGCCGCCGAACTCGTTGGGCACCCACTCGCCGGACTTGCGCGAGTAGTCGAGGTACAGCATCGACGCGACCGCGTCGACGCGGATGCCGTCGGCGTGGAACTCGCGCGCCCAGTACAGCGCGTTGGCGACGAGGAAGTTGCGCACCTCGTTGCGCCCGTAGTTGAAGATCAGCGTGCCCCACTCCGGGTGCGAGCCGCGGCGCGG
>JAWVGK010000235.1:0-3200 GCA_033855155.1 Solirubrobacteraceae bacterium
GGCGGATGCAGGCCGAGGCCGGCGTCACGACGCACACGATCGCGCGGCGCGCGCGAGAGAGCGGCCTGTACTTCCCGCCCGACCCCGGCGCGGCGGAGCAGTCGCAGCTCGGCGGCACGATCGCGACGAACGCCGGCGGACCGCACGCGTGGAAGTACGGCGTGACGGGCGCGTGGGTGACCGGCATCGAGGCGGTGCTCGCACCCGGCGAGCTCGTCGGCGTCGGCGGTCCGCTGCGCAAGGACGTCGCCGGCTATGACCTGCGGGCGCTGCTGACGGGCTCGGAGGGCACGCTCGCGATCGTGACGGCGGCGTGGCTGCGGCTCGTTCCGGCGCCCGAGGCGCAGCTGCCCGTGCTCGCGACGTTCGCCGACGCCAGCGCGGGCTGCGCGGCGATCGAGCGCGTGCTCGCGAGCGGCATCCAGGCGTCAGCGCTGGAGTACCTCGACGCGGCGACGAACGCGGCTGTCGGGCGACGCCTTCCCGGGTGCGCCGCTGCGCGGGTTCGTCGTGCTCGCCGAGGCCGACGGCACGGCGGCCGGCGCGGCCGCCGTGCGCGAGGAGCTCGTCGAGGCGCTGTCGGAGGGGGCGGGCACGCTGCATGCCGCGCAGGACGTCGCCGCGATCGGCGCGCTGTGGCGCTGGCGGGCGGGCGTGTCGCATGCCGTGCGCGCCGCAAGCGGCGAGAAGCTCTCCGCGGACGTCGCCGTGGCGCCCGAGCGCCTCGCCGAGGCCGTCGACGAGATCTGCGCGATCGGCGCGCGCCACGGCCTGGAGGCCTGCTCGTGGGGGCACGCCGGCGACGGCAACCTGCACGCGACGTTCCTGCTCGAGCCGGGCGACGCCGCGATGCGCGAGCGCGCGGACGCCGCGGCGCAGGAGGTCTTCGAGCTCGCGCTGCGCCTCGGCGGGACGGTCAGCGGCGAGCACGGCATCGGGGTGCTCAAGCGCGGCTGGCTGTCGCGCCAGTGGGCGCCCGCCGCCGTCGCCGCGCACCGCGCGATCAAGGTGGCGCTCGATCCGAAGGGGCTGCTGAACCCCGGCAAGAAGGAGCCGTAGGCGCTACAGGCGCTACAGGCGCACGACGCGCGCCGAGCGCTGCGTCACGCCGCGCAGGTCGAGCGCGAGCGGGACCTGCGCGACGGCGGCGTCGTGGTCGACGCCGGGGTGCGCGGTGACGATCACCGCGATGTCGGCGTCGGCGAGCAGGTCGGACAGCGGCATGCTGTGCAGGCCGTGCTCGGGCAGTTCGGGCACGAACGCATCGTGGTAGCGCAGGTCGGCGCCGAGCGCCGCGAGCAGCGTCACGATCTTCACGCCCGGCGACTCGCGCACGTCGCCGACGCCGGCCTTGTAGGAGACGCCGAGCAGGGCGACCTTGGAGCCGCGCACGGGCTTGGCGGCGTCGTTGAGCAGCCGCTCGACGCGGCTGACGCAGTGGTAGGGCATCTGCGCGTTGACCTTGCCGGCGAGCTCGATGAACTCCGTCGCCATGCCGAACTCGCGCGCACGCCACGACAGGTAGAACGGGTCGACCGGCAGGCAGTGGCCGCCCATCCCGGGACCGGGCTCGAAGCGCATGAAGCCGTAGGGCTTCGTCGACGCCGCGTCGACGACCTCCCAGATGTCGATCCCCATGCGATCGCAGAGCATCGCCAGCTCGTTGACGAGCGCGATGTTCACCGACCGGAAGATGTTCTCCAGCAGCTTGCACAGCTCGGCCGCCTCGGGCGTCGAGACGCGCACGATCGTGTCGCAGACCTCGCCGTACAGCGCGGCCGCGCGCTCGAGGCACGCGTGCGTCAGCCCGCCGACGACCTTCGGCGTCGTGCGCAGCGTGAAGTCGGTGCGGCCGGGATCCACGCGCTCGGGCGAGAAGGCGAGGTTGAAGTCCTCGCCGGCGACGAGCCCGGCCTCGGCGAGGATCGGCGCGAGCCGCTCGCGCGTCGTGCCCGGATAGGTCGTCGACTCGAGCACGACGAGCTGCCCCGCCCGCAGGACCTCGGCGAGGCTGCGGGCGGCGGCGATCAGGGGGCCGAGATCGGGTTCGCGGTTGATCGACAGCGGCGTCGGCACGCAGATCAGGACCGCCTCGCAGCCGGCGAGCGCGGAGAAGCGCGTCGTCGCGTCGACGCGCGGCAGCGCGGCGGCGAGCACCTCGTCGCAGACGTCCTCGATGTACGAGCAACCGGCGCGCAGCGACTGGACCTTGCGCCGGTCGACGTCGACGGCGACGACGTCGCGGCCCTCGGCGGCGAAGGCGATCGCGAGCGGCAGGCCGACGTAGCCCAGTCCGATGATGCCGATGGACATGCACGCGGCACTCTAGGGCGCGTCCGGACGGGGGTGGGTGGGGTTTTGGCACCTGCAGCGCCCAAAACCCCACACACCCCCTGCCGCGTGCCTCGGGCGGCGCCGCTATGCGCTGAGCGTGAGCTTGCTCGGCCCGGCGCGGAAGCCGAGCTCGACGAGCATCGGCTCGTGGCGCGACCCGACGACCGGCTGGCCGTCGACGCGCTCGAGCGACAGCTTGCGGCCGCGGCCGGCGACGACGAACGCCGCGAGCGCCTCGAAGGCCGGGTACAGGCGCGCGTCGGCGCCCTCGACGAGCGTCACGATCCCGCGACCGCCCTTCTCGACGTACAGCACCGGCTCGGCGCCGGCGAGCACGACGTACGCGCCGCGCACGCGCGCCGGCCGGCGGGCCGTCGCCTGGCCACCGCCAGCGGCCGCCTCCTCGCGTCGCGGCCACGGCAGCGCCGCGCCGTAGGGCTGCGCGGGGTCGGTCGCCGCGAGCACGAGCGCCGGCGCCTCGTCGAGCTGGCGCTGCGCGCGCAGGCGCTCGACGGCGCCGGGCAGCGCGAACTGCGCGCCGCCGAGGCCCTCGACGAAGTAGCCGCGCCGGCAGACGCCGAGCGTCTCGAGCTGCGACAGCGCGTCGTAGAGGATCGAGAATGAATAGGACCCGCCCGCCCTGCCCTCGGCGAGGACCTGCTCGCGCGTGACGATGCCGTAGCGCTCGAGCAGCAGCTCGGCCTGCGTGCGGCGGCGCTGACCAGGCTCGGGCTCACGTCGGAAGATCGTGTCGGTCAGCGCCCAGCGGCCCTGGACGGTCGGCTGCGTGCCGCTGCGACGCGCGCCGAAGCGGCGCGTGCCGTGGCGCGGCGCCTTGTGCGCGCGGGCGAGCGTCAGCCGCGGCG
>JAWVGK010000236.1:0-32276 GCA_033855155.1 Solirubrobacteraceae bacterium
CGTCCCCGATGCCCAAGACACTCGTCATCGCCGAGAAGCCGTCCGTCGGCCGCGACCTCGCTCGCGTGCTGCCCGGCCCGTTCGCCAAGCACGAGGGCTACCTCGAGGGGCCCGAGCACGTGCTGACGTGGGCGGTCGGCCACCTCGTGCAGCTCGCCGAGCCCGACGAGTACGACGAGAAGTTCAAGAAGTGGCGCATGGCCGACCTGCCGATCGTGCCCGCGAAGTTCAAGCTCGTCGTCCGCGACGAGCGCTCGAAGAAGCAGATGTCGGTCGTCACGCAGCAGCTCGGCCGCGACGACGTCGAGGACGTCGTCAACGCCTGCGACGCCGGCCGCGAGGGCGAGCTGATCTTCGCCTACCTGTTCGAGAAGGCGCGCTCGAAGAAGCCCGTGCAGCGCCTGTGGCTGTCGTCGATGACGAAGGCGGCGATGGAGCGCGCGTTCTCCGAGCTGCGCCCGGCGTCGGAGTTCGCGACGCTCGAGGCCGCGGCGCGCTCGCGCTCGGAGTCCGACTGGATCGTCGGCATGAACGCCACCCGCGCGGCGACGATCCGCCTGCGCTCGTCGTTCGACGGCGCGGTCTCGCTGGGGCGCGTGCAGACGCCGACGCTCGCGATCATCACGCGCCGCGAGGAGGAGATCCGCGCCTTCCGGCCCGAGCCGTACTGGCTCGTCGACGCGACGTTCGCCGCCGTCGGCGAGCGCGTCTACGAGGGCCGCTACCACGACGCCTCCAAGCCGCGCCTGCCCAGCGCCGAGGTCGCCGACGCGGTCGTCGCGGCGGTGCTCGGCCGGACCGGCGAGATCACCAAGCTCGAGACCAAGGAGCGCCGCGAGCGCGCGCCGCTGCTCTACGACCTGACGTCGCTGCAGCGCGAGGCCAACAACCGCTACGGCTTCACGGCGCGCCGCACGCTCGCCGCGGCGCAGCGCTGCTACGAGGAGCACAAGGTCCTGACGTACCCGCGCACGAGCTCGCGATTCTTGACGAGCGACATGATCGCCGAGCTCAAGCCGATCGCCGGCCATGTCGGGGCCGCCGGTCGCGAGTATGAGGCCGCGGCGGCGTACGTCCAGGGCCTGGACATGCTGCCGCTGCAGCGCGTCGTCGCCGACGACAAGGTCGGCGACCACCACGCGATCATCCCGACGAACTCCAACCACGGCCTCGACAAGCTCTCCGACGACGACCGTCGCATCTACGACATGGTCGCGCGGCGCTTCCTCGCGGTCTTCCATCCCGAGGCGGTGTTCGAGAACACGAAGGTCGAGACGACCGTCGCCGGCTACGTCTTCCGCACGCGCGGGAAGGTCCTGCTCGTCCCCGGCTGGCGCGGCGTGTACGGCGAGCTCGCGGAGGGCGACGGCGCCGGCGAGGACGACGAGGGCCGCGAGCAGCAACTGCCGAAGCTCGAGCTCGCCGAGAGCGTCGACACGCGTCGCGTCGAGGCCGAGGAGAAGGAGACCAAGCCGCCGCGGCGCTACTCCGACGCCTCGCTGCTCGGCGCGATGGAGACCGCCGGCCGGCTCGTCGACGACGACGAGCTGCGCGAGGCGATGAAGGAGTCGGGGATCGGCACGCCGGCGACGCGCGCGTCGATCATCGAGCGCCTGATCGACGTCGGCTACGTCGAGCGCGACGCGCGCGCGCTCGTCGCGACCGAGAAGGGCCTGAACGTCATCCGCCTGCTCGGCGACCACCCGTTGACGTCGCCGTCGCTGACGGGCGACTGGGAGCAGCGGCTGGCGAAGATCGAGCGCGGCGAGGAGCCGCGAGCGCGCTTCATGGCCGACATCAAGGGCTTCGCCGAGTCGACCGTCGCCGATCTGGACGCCAAGCTCAAGGACGTGCGCATCCCGCGCGCGAACCTCGGCCCGTGCCCGGTCTGCGGCCATGACATCGTCGAGAACCGCAAGGGCTTCTCCTGCTGGGGCCGCGAGGATCCCGGCTGCGGCTTCGTCATCTGGAAGGCGAAGGCCGGCAAGACGCTGCCGATGGCGGTCGCGAGGGAGCTCATCGCGACCGGTCGCACCGCTAAACCTGTCACGGGCTTCAAGGGCCGCAGCGGGCGCTCGTTTCGGGCGAAGCTCGCGCTCGAGCAGAGCGAGGAGGGCAAGTGGCGGGTGGAGTTCGATGAGCCGTGGGCGAAGGAGGGGGCGAAGGTCGACCCCGCCGCCGAGGCCGGGGAGCCGGTCGATCAGGCCCCTGCCGCCGCCAAGGCGGCGGCCGAAGCCGCGGCATAGCGGTCGCCGGGGCGGCGGCGTGCTGCGGGCGCTGTCGTGCTGACGTCGACCGGCCGCCGCCGGCGGCGCCGCCGCGTCTGGGCGCCGGGAGCGATCGTGGCGCTCGTCGTCTGCGTCTGCGTCGCGGGCGCGGGCGCCGGCGCGGCCGCGCTGCTGCGCGCCGGTGACGGGTCCGGCCGGGCGCCCGCACCCGCGTCCGCGCCGGTCGAGCGCCTGACGCCGCCGGCGCCCGAGCGCCCGCCGGTGCAGGCGGCGGTCGGCCCGCTGCCCGATCCGCCGGGCGCGGCGCGCGTGGACCTCACGCGTCCGTCGCTGCTGCCGGCGCTGCGGCTGCACCCGTCGCCGGCCGCGGGGCTGGCGTTCGACCTCGCCGACGGCAGCGTCCTGTGGCGCCGCGGGGCGACGCGCGTGCGGCCGATCGCGAGCCTCACGAAGCTCATGACGGCGCTGCTGGCGGTCGAGCGCTTCGGCCCGCACGACCGCGTGCGGATCTCGGCGCTCGCCGACCGCGCCGGCGGCACGCACATGGGCGGCCTCTTCGACGGGCGCCGCGTGCGCGCCGAGTCGCTGCTCGCGGGCCTCATGATCTCGTCGGGCAACGACGCGGCCGTCGCGCTGGCGGTCGGCGGCGCGGGGTCGGTCAAGGCGTGGGTGCAGCGGATGAACCGCCGCGCGCAGCTGCTCGGCCTGACCTGCACGCACTTCGTCGATCCCGACGGCCTCGATCCGCGCAACCGCTCGTGCCCGGCGGACGTCGCGGCGCTGGCCGTGCGCGCGATCGCCGAGCCGCGGCTGCGGCGGATCGCGCGGCGGCGCTCCGAGCGCGTCTGGCCGGGGGGCGGCAAGACGATCACGCTGCGCACGACCAACCACCTGCTGCGCGAGCGCTATCCCGGCGCGATCGGGCTGAAGACGGGCTTCACGAACGCCGCGGGCCACTGCCTCGTCGCGATCATCCAACGCGGCGCGCGCAAGATCGGGATCGTCCTGCTGGGCTCCAGGCGCGACGCGTTCGACGACGCGCGGCAGATCGCGCGCGAGGCGGCGCGGGCGGGGGTCATGCCGCGGGCGTAGGGCGCGGCGGGCGCAACATCCTTTGCGTGGCGTCCGTTCGTGCCGATAGAGACCCAGCATGCTCCGCGAGATCAAGAACGGCGCCCTGGTCAAGGGCAGTCTCACGCTCTTCGGCTGGCGCTGGCACCTCACCCACGGCGGCAAGGCCGACGGAGGAAGGTGGTCGACGAAGCGGATCCGCGCCATCATGGCCGCGCAGAGCGAGCTGCCGGTCGGGCTCCTGCGCGACGGCCAGCGCTGCACGTGGCTGTTCGAGGAACGCTTCTACTGGGAGGACGACGGGCTGTCCGAGGAGGACGTGCTGGCGCTGGTGCGCGAGCGCGAGCGGCGCGCGCGGCGCAAGCTCGAACGGGCGCACGCCACGCTCGCCCAGGACGGCGCCGAGATCGCCGTGCGCCGCGAGCGGATCCCGGTCGAGATCCGCCAGGCCGTCTTCGAGCGCGACGGCGGCTGCTGCGTCGCGTGCGGCTCGGCGTTCGACATCCAGTACGACCACGTGATCCCGTTCAGCATGGGCGGCGCGAGCAGCGTCGAGAACCTCCAGGTGCTGTGCGCGGGCTGCAACCAACGCAAGGGCGCGTCGCTGGGGTAGGGCGCGTGGCTGATCCGGGACGCGCGGAGGGCCGCCCCCTTGGTGGGGCGGCCCCCGTCCGGGACGCGCGGAGGCCGCTCCCTCGGTGGGGCGGCCCCCGTCCGGGACGCGCGGAGGCCGCCCCCTCGGTGGGGGCGGCCCCGGCGGCTCTCGCCTACCGGCGAGCGCCGTTGGCGCTGTCGTGCGGTCGTCAGGCGGTGCAGTTGGGCACCGCGGGGGAGCTGCCCACGCAGTTGTTCGTGAGGTTGGCGCTGATCGGGGAGGTGTTGGTCGTCATCGTGCCTCCGAGGCGCAAGACGCCGCCGGCGCCCAGGGTGGCCGTGTTGCTGCTGACCGGCGTGCTGGTGAGCGACGTCGTCGAGGTGTTGGCGGCGATACCGCCGCCCTGCGCCAGCAGGCTCGTGTTGGTCGTCACGACGCTGCTGGTCATCGTCAGCGCGTCCCTGTTGCCGTTGTAGATGCCGCCGCCCATGCCGGTGGCGATGTTGCCCTGCACCAAGGAACCGGTGAACGTCGCCGCAGGCGCGGTCCCGAGGGGAGTGTCGGTGTTGGAGAGGCCGCCGCCGGTGCCCAGCGCCGTGTTGTTGGTCAGGCCGCTGCCGGCGCTGGTGAACGTCACCGCGCCACGGTTCAGGACGCCGCCGCCGGAGCCCAACGTGCTGCCGTTGTTGAGCGTGACCCTCGTGAAGGTGAGGTTGCCGGTGCTGCTGACCTCGGCGATCCGGAAGAGCGCGAGGCTGGAGCGGGTGATGATGTTCGGTGTCCCGACGATCGCCATGGTGCTGGTGATGATGGGCAGCCCGACCGGACCGTTGCCGGCGTCTCCATGGCTGCTGGTCAGCAGGTAGGTACAGCCCGCTGCCAGATTGAGGGTGTCGGATCCCGGGTTCGCGTTGGCGTTGTTGATCGCCAGGACGAGCGCGGTCTCGCTGCACGGCACGCTGACCGCGGCCGCCTGCGCCGCCACGGGAATGGCGGCGACGATGCCCGCAGCCGCGACGGTGGCTGCGGTCAGCGCCCGCAGCTTGCGGGTGCGTGATGTGGACGAACGGGTCATGAGGTCTCCTCGGTGTAGCTGCGCTGGATGCGCCACTCCGACCGTAGGGAGGCGCCGCGCGGAAGACATCGCGGAGCTCAGCCATCTTGTGGGCCGATGTCGGCCGACTTGGGAAAGCCGACCTCGTCTGCTCAGCTCGCGGGCAGCTCGCGGTGGACGGCCTGGACGGCGAGCTGGATGCGGGAGACCAGCCCGAGCTTCGAGAAGACGTGCGAGAGGTGGCTCTCGACCGTGTGGCGGGAGACGTACAGCCGGCGTGCGACCTCGGGGTTGGTCATCCCCCTGGCGACCAGCGCGACCACGCGCAGCTCGGTCGAGGTCAGGCTCTCCCAGCCGCTGCGCGGCCTCTCGCGGCTTCCCCGCCGGCCCCTCGTGACGCCCAGCTCCCGCAGCCGCGCCTCCGCTCGTGCGGCGTAGCCGATCGCGCCGAGGCGCTGAAAGATCTCCAGCGCCTCCTGGATCGCCGCCGCAGCCTCCGCGGGTCGTGCCGCGCGAGCCAGGGCCGCGCCTGCTTCCTCGGCGGCGAACGCCTGCTCCAGCGGACGGGGAGCGCCCCGGCATGCCTCGAGCGCCTGGCCGAGGATCTGGGGATCGTCCTGCGCGAGCCCGCTGCAGCGCAGCGCGGCGCCGCGAGCGGACAGGGTCTTCAGCCGGGCGGCCGCTCGCTGCACCGCGTCGGCCACGGCATGGCCGTCGTCGAGCTTGCCCGCCGCGAGCTTCAGGCGCACGAGGTCCGGCCCCAGCCGCGCGATGTCGGGGACCGAACCGACGCCCGCGCACACGGCCCAGGCCTCTTCCATGGCCGTGACGGCCTCGGGGAGCTCTCCTCGAGCCTCGGCCAGGAGCCCGCGAGCCCAGATCGCCCAGTGTCCGTAGAGCTGGTATTCGACGCGCTCGAGCTCCGCGCCGGCCGCGGCTACGGCGTCCGCCGCCGCGTCGAGCTCGTCGCGGTGCAGCGCGGTCAGGGCGAGGATCGCCAAGCCGCAGACCGCGCCGCTGCGCCCGCCGATCTCCTCGGCCAGCGTCACGCCGGCCGTCGCCTCGGCGCGGGCGTCGTCCCATTCGCCGCGGGCAAAGCGCGCATGGGCAGCGCAGAACGCGTGGCTGGCAAGGCCCCAGCTGCCGACCTCCTCGCTGCTCGCGCGCCGCTCGCGGAGCACGAGCTCGGCGTCGTCGAGGCGATCGGCCTCGATCAGCGACACCGAGACGGCCATCCCCGCCGCCGGCCAGCGCCTGGCCTCCTCGTGAGCGCTGCTGGACGCGCGCTGGGCGGAGCTGCCCGCGAAGTCGATCGCCTCCTGCAGGTCACCGCGCAGCAAGGCGCTGCCCGACAGGGCGGTCAGCGCGATGCAGACGGCGGGATCGTGGCCGGCGCGCTCGGCGGCGTCCTGCGCCTCCCGCGCCCACGTCTGCGCCAGGCCCGGATCGACGGGAACGACCGCGAGCGCGCCCCAGGCCAGGAGCTCCGCGCGCTCGGGCCCGGGAGGCGACCCGTCCGCCAGCGCGGCCTCGACATGGCGCACTGCCCCGGCGTTGCGTCCGCCCAACGTCATCGCGCGCGCGAGGACCAGTCGCAGCGCTGCCTCGGCGGCCCGGTCGTGGGGCCCCGCCAGCACGTCGTTCGCCAGGCTCTCGGCCTCTTCGACGCGACCCGACCAGGCGAGGACCACCACCAACTCGACGAGCAGGGCCTGTTGCCCCGTCAGGCCCTCGGCCAGCTGCTGGGCTCGCCGCAGGAGCCCGACCGCCACGGCAGGCGCACGCAGCGCGACCTCGCGTGCAGCGCGCCTCAACCACTCGATCGCGTGGGTGTCGCCGGGCTCGGCCGCCCGCTCGAGGTGCGCCGCGACGCTTGCCGCCGACGCGCCGGCGGCTGCGAGGGCCTCGCCGGCGGCGATGTGCAGCGCCCTGCGCACGCCGCGAGGCTGATCCTCGTAGATGGCCTCCCACACCAGGTCGTGGCGGAAGGCGAGGCGGTCGCCGTGCTCGTCGAGAAACCCGGCCTCCAGCGCCTCGCGCAACGGCGCCGCGAGCGCCGTCGCCGGCCAGCCGCCGATCAGGCTCAGGTCATGCGGGGAGAAGTAGCTCCCGAGGATGGAGGCGAGGCGCAGCACCTCAAGACAGGGTGCGGACAGGACCGTGAGCCTGCGCAGGATGATCAGACGAAGGGATGGCGGCACGACGTCCCGGAGCCCCTCCATGACGCCCGCCCTCACCTGCAGGACGCCCTCCTCCTCGAGCGCGTGCAGCAGTGCGGTCACGAACAGCGGGTTGCCGCCGGCGCGGTCCAGCTGGCGCGTCAGCGTCGCGCCCGGCGGCACGCCCAGCACCTGCGCGGCGAGGTCGCTCACCGTCTGTCCGTCGAGCGGCCCGAGGACCATGGCGGGGGCACCCAGCCCCAGCAGGTTGCCGATGAGCGCGTCGAGCTCGGGCAGATGGGGAGACGGCCGGTAGGTCAACAGCACCATGACGGGGGCCACGGAGACGCGCCGCGCAAGGTGATACAGGCACGTCAGGCTCTCCGGATCGGCCCACTGCACGTCCTCGACGGCCAACAGCAGCGGGCCGCTGATCCACAGACGCTCCAGCGCCGCCAGGATCGCGTCGAGCACGTGGACTCGAGCGCCCGGCTCGTGCACGAGGTGCAGAGCGCCCCGCGGCTGCTCACCGCCAAGCAGGTGCGCCAGCTCGACGGCCTCAAGCGCGGCCTGACCCGGCCGGGGGGTCAGCGGCTCGACGAACGCCCCGTAGGGACGATGACGATCGAGCTCGTGCGCCCCCGTCCTCAGGACCTGAAACCCGTCCGCGAGCTGCGCCAGACACGCATCGACCAAGCAGGTCTTCCCGATCCCCGCCTCTCCCTCGACCAACACGATCCGCCCGCACCCCGCGCGAGCATCCGCGACGGCCTCCCGCAGGACCCCGAGCTCGCGCTCCCGACCGAGAATCAGCCCTCCCATTGCACCGAAATCTACTCCGCGACCCCGTGCTCGGCGTCACAACGACATCGCGATCATGGCGCTGCGGCGAGCGCCTTGATCGCCGTCATGTGCGCCGTCTTGCGTCCGCGCGATCTGCCGTCACCCATCCGGCGCGGCGGGCGCAGGCGCGGCCTGCGGCGCCAGGATGAAGGTCTCCACGGCGTAGTCCGGGTCGACGTGGTTCGCGCTGAGGAACGCCACGACGTCGCGCCCGAGGATCTCGTGCACCCCGGCGACGAGGTCGGCCTGCATCGCGTCCTGGAAGGCCCGCCGCGAGGTCAGCACGAGCTCGCCGCGGTCGTGGGCGGCGAGCGTGCGCTCGGCCTTCGTGAGCGTGTCCTGCAGGACGACCGTGACGAGGTCCTCGTTGATGTAGGTGCGGGCCTGAGTGGGCCCGCGGCCCGTGTACTGGCGCGTCAGGCGAACCACCATGTTGGAGATCGCCGCTGTCCTGGAGCCGGCGATCGTCGTGTCGGCGCTGGCCATGCCAGCCTCCTCTCGCGTCTTCCTCCGGGGAACGGGCTCGCGCGAGAGAAGGAGGAAGACGAGCATCCGGTCGCGCGGCCCGCGTTCCCCTGTCGTTCCCGTGCGAGCGGGCCCGACTGAAACACGCGTGCGGGGCACGATAGCGAACGCTCAGGGCGGGCCGGACGGGATGTCCGCGGGGGTGGTCGGCGCCTCGTCCGTCGAGGCACCGGTCGCGTCCTGGATCCTGCCGTGCGGCCGTTCGCGAAGCTGTCCCTCCGCGGTCGCCACGATCTCCGCCGCGCCGGCGCCCGCGGCCTTGTCGAAGACGAACAGCTCGGCGACGACGTCGGGATCGAAGAGGATCTGGCTCTGGTAGGTCAGCACCTTGCGTCCGGTCAGCTCCTCGATCTTCCCGGTCAGGTTCTGCGTCATCTCGTTCTCGAAGGTCTGGCGGAAGTTGCGGACCAGATCCTGCTGGCCGAAGTCGAGCATCGTTCGCTCGGCCCGCGTCAGCCCGCCGCGCATAACGATCAGCAGGAGGTCGTCCATCATGTAGGACTTCGCCTCCAGCGGGCCGATCCCCCAGTAGTCCTTCTGCATCGTCACGAACGCGTTGGAGATCTGGGCGAGCAGGCTGCCGCCCTTCTCCTCGACCTGCCGCGGGTCGTCGTCGTCGGAGGCCACGGTCGCGATCCTAGCCATGCCGAGGTCGAACCCGGCGCTCTCGGCGAGCGCGTGTCCGCCGCCGCCGATGCCGAGCTCTCGCACCTCCGGCGTGACGGATCGCGTCGCGCACCGTAGTGTCCGCATGAGCTCACGGACGAAAGGCACGATGATCGCTGCGATGCGCAGGACCAGCCGACCCCGGCGCGCTCGGCCGTGGCCGCGCCCGGCGCTCGCGGCGACGTGCCTGCTCGCGGCGCTCGTCGCGCTCGTCCCGGCACCGGCGTCGGCCGCCGTGCGCAAGAGGCCGTCCGCGCTGCCCGCCTTCAGCTCCTGCGCCTCGCTGCTGGGCTACGCGCAGCGTGGCGCGCGCCGCACCGGCGGCGGGACGGGCGTTCCGACGCGAGCCGGCGCGATCCAGCCGCAGGTGCTCGCCACGCCGGGTCCGGCCCTCGCGCTGGACACGGTGCAGGGCACCGCGCCCGCGGCGCCGTCCGCGGCCGAGGGCAAGTCGGCGCCCGCGTTCTCCTCGACGAACGTCCAGGAGGCCGGCATCGACGAGCCGGACATCGTCAAGACCGACGGCCGGCGCGTGTTCGCGATCGCCGACGGTCGCCTCGACGCGCTCGACGTCAGCGGCGGCGCGCCGAAGCTCGTCGGCTCGCTCGAGCTCGCGGGCGGCGGCGGCCACCAGATGCTCCTGCGCGGCGATCGCGTGCTCGTCATGACGACGTCTACGGCGGCGCCGGCGCGGGCAAACTCGCCGCCAGCGGCGCGCCGTTCTTCAACACGACGACCGTCCTGCTCAGCGAGATCGACGTCTCGAACCCCGCCGCGATGGCCGTGCGGCGCACGATGGAGCTCGACGGCGCGCTCGTCGACGGGCGCCTGCACGGCGGCACGGCGCGGGTCGTCGTCGTGTCCTCGCCCGACCCGATCGCGCCGCCCATGATCGCCAGCACCGGCGTGCGCCGCTTCGTGCCGCGCACGACGCTGCGCAGCCGCGTCTCGGGACACACGTTCCGCCGCTCGGTCGTGCCGTGCAGCGGCGTGCGCCACCCGCGCTCGTTCTCGGGCCTGGACCTGCTGACGGTGCTGACGATCGACCTCGACAAGGGCCTGTTCAACGTCGACCGCGACGCGATCCTGGCCGGCGCGCAGACCGTCTACGGCTCGCCGACCGGCCTCTACGTCGCCAGCCAGAAGTACGTCGCGGCGGTCGAGGACGGCCGCGCGCTGCCGCAGGCGACGCGCACGCAGATCCACCGCTTCGACGTCTCGAAGGAGGGCGTCACCTCGTATGCCTCCTCGGGCGAGGTGACCGGCTTCGTGCTCAACCAGTACGCGCTGTCGGAGCACGACGGCGCGCTGCGCGTGGCCTCGACCGACGAGCCGCAGTGGTTCGGCGGCCCCGCGGCGCGCGAGAGCGAGAGCTTCGTGACCGTGCTCGGCGAGCGCGGCAACACGCTCGCGCCGCTCGGGCGCGTCGGCGGCCTGGGCAGGGGCGAGCGCATCTACGCCGTGCGCTTCGCCGGCGACAAGGGCTACGTCGTGACGTTCCGCCAGGTCGACCCGCTGTACACGCTCGACCTGTCCGACAAGCGCGACCCGAAGGTCGTCGGCGAGCTGAAGATCCTCGGCTACTCGGCCTACCTGCACCCGATCTCCGACGACCTGCTGCTCGGCGTCGGCATCGACGCCAGCGCCGAGGGGCGCCGGCTCGGCACGCAGCTGTCGCTGTTCGACGTCTCGGACCCGCGCAAGCCGGTGCGGCGCGCGCAGGCGTCCCTCGGCGCGAACTCCTCGACGACCGCGGAGTTCGACCCGCACGCGTTCCTGTACTGGGATCCGACGCGCCTGGCGGTGATCCCGCTGACGGTCTACGGACAGGAGGGCACGCAGGGCTTCGACGGCGCGATCGGCTTCCACGTCGGCACGTCGAGCCTCGCCGAGGCGGGGCGCGTGGCGCACCCGGCGCAGGCCGAACGCCCCGGCGACACGCCCGAGATCGCGCGCTCGCTCGTCATCGACGACAAGCTCTACACGCTCTCCTACGCCGGTCTCGGCGCCAGCCGGCTGGAGACGCTCGCGCCGCTGTCGTTCGCCGCGTTCCCGCCGGCGCCGCAGCGCACCGGCCCCGAGCCGCTGCCCGCGCCGGCGGTGATCGGGCCCCCTCGGAGAGCTCGCGGCCCGCGCTGAGGACGAGCTGCTCGCGGCGACGAACGTCGACTTCCAGCGCCTGCAAGCCGATCCGGCTGGCTGGACGGAGCTCCAGGACGAGCGCGCGGCGTCGGAGCAGTCGCTCCTCGACGGCCTCGAAGCGACGTGAACGTTCGGCACGGGTGAGGTCTGGTTCGTCGATCTCGACCCGGCGCCCGGACGCGAGCAGGCGGGCCGCCGGCGGGCCGTGATGTGTCGGTCGATCAGCTCGGCGGGGGCCCGA
The DNA here is from genome assembly GCA_033855155.1 of Solirubrobacteraceae bacterium. Classification (GTDB taxonomy): domain Bacteria; phylum Actinomycetota; class Thermoleophilia; order Solirubrobacterales; family Solirubrobacteraceae; genus CADCVQ01. The sequence goes on from JAWVGK010000236.1 coordinate 11,525, forward strand.
GTGAGCTCGCGATCGTCGTCCGGAACGGCATCTCGGTGGATCTCGCTCGCGGCCGAGCGCCTCTCGCATCCGCGGCATTCGCCACGGCATCGAGCGTGGATACGGCGACAAGGATGCGGATACGGCAAGCCGTCAGGTGCACCCGCCACCATGTCGGCGTGCCCCTGACGATCGTCACCGGTCCCGCCAACGCCGAGAAGGCGCGCGTCGTGCTCGACGGCTACCGCGCCGCGCTCGCGCGCGGCGACGCGCCGATCCTCGTCGTGCCGACGCTCGCCGACGTCGAGCGCTACCGCGACGAGCTCGCGCACGGCGGCGTCGTCTTCGGCGCGCGGGTCGTGCGCTTCGCGTGGCTCGTCGAGGAGATCGCCAAGCGCGGCGGGGTCCGCGGGCGCCCGCTGACCGACATCGCGCGCGAGCGCGTTGCGGCGGCGGCGATCGCGGCGACGCCGTTGCGCGCGCTCGCGGCGTCGGCGGCGACCGGCGGCTTCGCGGCCGCGCTGCTGCGCCTCGTCGACGAGCTCGAGGAGGGCCGCGTGACGCCGCAGCGCCTGACGCAGGCCCTGCGCGTCTGGGCCGGTGGGTCTCCCGCAGACGTCGCAGCCGGACCTCCGGGCGCCGATCACCGCCAGCCGGCGTCCTCGGATCTCGCAGGGCCGGCGCCCTCCTTCGATCCTGCGTCCTCGCTCGGCGGCGCCGGCATCCCGGACTGCCGGGCGAACGTCCACGGGAGGCCAACGGACGACGCCGGCCGCCGCGCGTACGCCGACGAGGTCGCCGCGCTGTACGCCGCCTACCGGCGCCGGCTCGAGCGCCTGCACCGCCGCGACACGGCGCTGTACGCCGCCGCGGCGCTCGACGCCGTGCGCGAGAGCCCGGACGCCTGGGGCGCGACGCCGGTCTTCTTCTACGGCTTCGACGACCTCTCGGCGCTGCAGCGCGACGCCGTCGAGACGCTCGCCGCGAGCGGCGCGCAGGTGACGCTGTCGCTCGCCTACGAGCAGGGCCGGATGGCGTTCGCCGGTCGCGCGACGACGTTCGTCGAGCTCTGCCACGGCGGCGTGCGGCACACGGCGCTGAAGGCGCGCGAGGAGCACTACGCGCCGGCGTCGCGCGCGGCCCTGCACCACCTCGAGCGCGAGCTCTTCGAGCTGGCGCCGGACACGCTGTTCGCGCTCGACGAGGTCGACGCCGGCGAGGCGGTGGCGCTGCTGCAGGGCGGCGGCGAGCGCGCCGAGCTCGAGCTCGTCGCGGCCGAGATCGCGCGCCTGATCGGTGAGCAGGGGTACGCCCCGCACGAGATCGCCGTGGTGCTGCGCGATCCCGCGCCGGTCGCGCCGCTGCTGCTGGAGGTCTTCGAGGCGCTCGGCGTGCCGGTCGCGATCGAGCGCCGCGTCGCCTTCGGCCACACCGCGCTCGGCGGCGGGCTCGTCGCGCTGCTGCGCTGCGCGCTGCTGGACTCCAGCGCCGAGGATCTGCTCACCTGGCTGCGCACGCCCGGGCTGCTGCGCCGCCCGCAGCTCGCGGACGCGCTCGAGGTCGCGGCGCGCCAGGCGGGGGCGCGCAGCGCGGCGCAGGCGCGCGCGCTGTGGGAGGACGCCAACTGGCGCCTGGATGCGCTCGACCGCGTCGTCGACGCCCACCGCCGCGGCCCCGGCGAGCTGCTCGCGCGCCTCGCCGCCGAGCTCGCGGCGCTGTTCGCTGCGCCGCGCCGGCGCGCCGCCGAGGTGCTGACCGGGCCCGCGGCACAGGACGCCGACGTCCTCGTCGCCGGCCGGCGCGCGCTCGACGAGCTCGCCGCCGTCGTCGCGCTGGACCGCTCGCTGGCGCCCGATCCCGAGCAGCTCGCGGTGCTGCTCGAGCAGCTCGAGGTGCGCGGCGGCGCGCGCCCGGCGCACGGCCGCGTGACCGTCACCGAGCCGCTCGCGCTGCGCGCGCGGCGGGTGCGGGCGCTGTTCGCCTGCGGGCTGCAGGAGGGCGTCTTTCCGAAGGTGCCAGGACCCGAGCCGTTCTTCGGCGACGCCGAGCGCGAGCAGATCGCGATCGCCTCGGGCCTGCGCCTGCGCCGCCGCGACGACCTCGGCGCCGAGCGCTACCTCTTCTACGCGACCGTCTCGCGCCCCGAGGAGCGCCTGTATCTCTCCTGGCACGAGGCCGGCGACGACGGCGAGCAGGCGGTGCCGTCGTTCTTCATCTCCGACGTGCGCGACCTCTTCGGGCCCGGGCTGTCGCGGCGCAAGCGCATGCGCACGCTCGGCGAGGTCGGCTGGGCGGGCGCGCCGCCGACGGCGCGCGAGGGGCTGCGCGCCGCGGCCGCGGCCGGCCCGCGCCACAGCGAGGCGCCGATCGCCGCGCTCGCGGACGGCGCGCTCGTCGGCGAGTTGCGCGGGCGCACGACGTGGTCGGCGTCGGGGATCGAGCTGTGGGCGAGTTGCCCGGTGAAGTGGTTCGTCGAGCGGCGGCTGCGGCCGGAGGGGCTGACACCCGACCCCGAGCTCATGCTGCGTGGCGCGCTCGCGCACCGCGTGCTCGAGGCGACGCTGCTCGGCCTGCGCGAGCGCACCGGCAGCTCGCGCCTGGACGCGGGCTCGCTGCCGCTCGCGCGCGAGATCGCGACCGCCGCGCTCGAGCGCCTCGAGCGCGAGCCGCAGCGCGAGATGTCGCGCGACCCGCGCCGCCAGCGCGCGCTCGTGCACCGCCTGCGCGCCGACCTGCTGCGCTACCTCGAGCACGCGGCCGCCGACGGCTCCGAGCTCGAGCCCGACCGGTTCGAGATCGCCTTCGGCGGCGACGGCGACGCGCATCGGGCGCTCGAGCTCGCCGGGGGCGTGCGCATCGGCGGGCGCATCGACCGGGTCGACACGGGGCCCGGCGGCGAGGCGATCGTCTACGACTACAAGGGCCGCAACGCGCCCGAGTCGGCGACGTGGCGGCGCGAGCGCAAGTACCAGGTCGCGCTCTACGTGCTCGCGGCGCGCGACGTCCTCGGCCTCGACCCGATCGGCGGCCTCTACCAGCCGTTGGGCGGCCGCGACCAGCGCCCGCGCGGGCTCGTGCTCGACGGCGTCGACCCCGGGCTGGAGACCGTCTCGACCGACCGCCGCGACCGCGCGCAGTTCGACGCGATCGTCGACGGCGTCGTCGAGGACGTGCTGTGCGCGGTCGGCGAGCTGCGCGACGGCGCGCTGCAGCCGCGCCCGCAGACCTGCGGCTGGAACGGCGCCGGCTGCACGTATCCCACGATCTGTCGCTGCGCGGCGGCATGAGCGTCCTCATAGGGCCGGCCGGCCGGCCGTTCACCGCCGAGCAGTCCGCCGCGATCAGCGCGCGCGACGGCTCGCTGCTGCTCGAGGCCAACGCCGGCAGCGGCAAGACGTCGGTGCTCGTCGAGCGCTTCGTGCGGTCGGTGCTCGACGACGGCATCCGCCCGCCGCGGATCCTCGCGATCACGTTCACCGAGCGCGCGGCGGGCGAGCTGCGCGCGCGCGTGCGCGAACGCTTCGTCGAGCTCAACCGCCGCGACGAGGCGCGCGAGACCGAGACCGCGTGGGTGTCGACGATCCACGGCTTCTGCGCGCGCGTGCTGCGCGCGCACGCGATCGCCGCCGGCCTCGACCCTGCCTTCGAGGTGCTCGACGAGGCGACCGCGCGCACGCTGCGCGACCGCGCCTGGGATCGCGCGCTCGGCGAGCTGCTCGACGGCGACCACGGCGCGGCAGCGCTGGACCTCGTCGCCGCCTACGACACCGACCGCCTGCGGCGGATGATCGTCGCCGCGCACGACCGCCTGCGCAGCGCCGGCCATACGTTCCCGCGCCTGCCGGCGCCGCCGCCGACCGCCGACCCGCGGCCGCTGCGGGCGGCGCTCGCGGCCGCCGCGTCGAGCGCCAGCGGCGAGCTCGCGCTCGCCGGCGACGGCGTCCGCGTCGTCGCCGCGCGCGCGAAGGTCGATCGCTGCGTCGAGCTGCTGCGCGCGCGGCTCGACGGCGCGGGTGGCTGCGCCGTCGGCGACCTGTCGTTCGGCCCCGCCGCCAAGGCGCTGCGCAGCGACGCCTGCACGCGCTACCTCGGCGCGCTCGACGGCTACGCGAGCGCGTGCCGCGACCGCGTGGCCGCCGCCGCCGTCGCGCTGCTCGACGAGCTGCTCGGGCGCTACGCGACCGCGTACGCCGACGTCAAGCGCGCTCGCGCCGGCGTCGACTTCGACGACCTCGAGCTGTTCGCCCGCGACCTGCTCGAGCGCGAGCCGGCGCTGCGGCGGTCCTACGCCGAGCGCTTCGACCGCGTCATGGTCGACGAGTTCCAGGACTCCAACTCGCGCCAGTTCGCGCTTTTTGCGGCACTCGATCGCGACGACCTGTTCGTCGTCGGCGACGAGCAACAGTCGATCTACGGCTTTCGCAACGCCGACGTCGAGCTGTTTCGCGCGCACCGCGCGAGGCTCGCGCCCGCGGGGCGCGTGGCGACGCTGGCGACGAACTTCCGCAGCCGCGGCCAGATCCTCGACACGCTCAACGCCGCCTTCGCGCCGCGCCTGGGGCCGGGCTTCGTCGCGCTGCGCGAGGGGCGCGAACCGGCCGCGGCGCCCGCGCCGCTCGTCGAGCTGTTGTTGACCGACCAGTGCGGCTGGGACGTCGACGGCGAGGACGCGATCGACCTCGGCGAGCTGCCGCGTGGCGCCGCCTGGCGCCAGGCCGAGGCGCGGTTGCTGGCGCAGCGCCTGCGCGAGCTCGTCGACGCGGGCGACGCCAAGCCGGAGGACGTCGTCGTGCTGCTGCGCGGCCTCGGCGACCTGCCGATGTTCGAGCGCGCGCTGGAGGACCAGGGCCTGCTGACGCTGTCGGTCGGCGGGCGCGGCTACTGGGGCCGGCAGGTGGTGCGCGACCTGTGCGCGTGGCTGGCGGCGCTCGCCAACCCGCGCGACGAGGCCGCGCTGTACGGCGTGCTCGCGTCGCCGCTGGTCGGCGTCTCCTCGGACGCGCTCGCGCACGTCGCCCGCGCCGGCCGCGGCAACGCGTGGCGCGCGATCGAGCGCGCGTTCGGCGTCGAGACCGGCGGCGGGGGGGAGAAGGGCGAGGGCGAGGGCGTTCCGGGCGAGCGCGCGGGCGCTGGCGGGCGCGAGGGCGTTCCGGGCGAGCGCGCGGGCGCTAGCGGGGGCGCGGGCGTTCCGGGCGAGGGCGAGCCCGCGGGCGTTCCGGACGCCCGCGGCGCGCGCCTCGGCCGCGGCGACGCGGTCAGCCCTGACGCCGGTGCCGGCCGCAGCGCCGGCGGCCTCGCCGCGCGCCTGCGCGACGACGACCGCGAGCGGATCGCGGCCTTCGCGGGGCGCTTCGCCGGCGAGCGGGCGCTCGCGCCGCGCCTCGGGCTCGACGAGCTGCTGCGCCGCGTCGTCGACGCGACAGGCTACGACCTGCACGTGCTGTCGCTGTCGGGCGGGCCGCGGCGCCTGGCCAACGTGCACAAGCTGCTGCGCCTCGCGGCGGCGTTCGAGCGCGACAACGGCCGCGACGTCCGCGGTCTCGCGGACCTCGCGACGGCCGAGCTCGAGGCCGAGGCGCGCGAGACCGACGCGCCCGTCGAGCTCGGCGACGTCAAGGCCGTGCGGCTGATGTCGATTCACGCCGCCAAGGGCCTGGAGTTCGGCACCGTCTGCGTCGCGGACCTCGGCCGCAAGCGCCCCTCCGACGACGACGACCTGCTCGTCGACGGCGACGAGATCGGCCTGCGGATCGTCGGGCTCGACGGCACGAGCGAGAAGGCGCTCGCGTACGAGCGCCTGCGCGACCGCGCGCGCGAGCGGTCGGCGCGCGAGGAGGAGCGGGTGCTCTACGTCGCGGCGACCCGTGCACGCGAGCGGCTGATCCTCAGCGGCGGGGTGACCGTCGCGTCGTGGCCGAAGGAGGGCCCCGGCGCGCCGCCGCTGTCGTGGCTCGGGCCGGCGCTCGTGGGCGGCGAGCTCTCACGCCTGCCGACCGCGCAGGAGCCCCAGCGCGACGTCGCCTGGAGCGACGGCGAGCACGCCGCGTGGCTGCGCTGCGCGCTCAACAGCCCCGCGACGGTCGGGCGTGTCCTGCGCGAGGCGTCGCTCGCGCCCGCCGGCGCCACGCTGCCGGTCGCGCCGCGCCGGCCGCCGCTGCCCGACGAGCCGCCGGCCCCGGCACCGGCGCCGGTCGTACGCACGCTGTCGTACTCGTCGCTCGCCGCGTGGGGCGCGTGCGGCTATCGCTTCTACCTGCGCCAGGTCCTGCGCCTGCCCGAAGAACCGGTCATCCGCGTCGCCGCGGCGTCCGGCGCGGCGGGCGCGGCGTCGACGCTCGACCCGCGCGTACGCGGCACGCTTGTGCACGCGTTGCTCGAGCGGCCCGGGCGCGCCGAGCCCGATCGCGTGGCCGAGGTCGCGGCGGCGCACGGCGTCGCGCTGACCGACGCCGAGGCGGCCGACGTCGCGCGCCTGACGGACGCCTTCGAGGCGTCGCCGCTGGCGGCTCGTGTCTCTCGCGCGCGCAAGGTGCATCGCGAGCACGGCTTCGCGGTCGCGCTCGGCGACACGCTGCTGACCGGCATCGTCGACGTGCTCGCGGTCGAGCGCGGCGGCGGGCGGCTCGTCGTCGACTACAAGACCGACGCGCTCGACGACGACACGGACCTCGCCGCGTTCGTCGACGAGCACTACGGTGTCCAGCGGCGCGTCTACGCGCTCGCCGCCCTGCGCGGCGGCGCCGCGCGTGTCGAGGTCGCCTACGCCTTCCTCGAGCGTCCGCGCGAGCCGGTCGCGACGCGCTTCGAGGCCGCCGGCGCGGACGCGCTCGAGGCCGAGCTGCTGACGCTCGCGGCGGGCATGCTCGCCGGCGAGTATCCCGTCACGGCGCATCCGCATCGCGAGCTGTGCGAGAGCTGCCCCGGCCGCCGCGCGCTGTGCTCGTACCCCGAGGAGCTGACGCTCGCCGAGTTGCCGCGGCCGGACGCCGACGCTCGAACCCACGTCAGGGACGCACTGGTCGACCTCCCGGGCCGGCGCTAGTGTGCCGCTCGTGAAGGGCGTCGCGATCCCAGTGCTCCCGTCCGTCGGCCTGAGCGTCGCGACGAGCGCCACCGCGACCCTCGGCGCGACCGGCGTGCTGAGCGCGGGGTTCGTCGGCCTGCCGACGTGCCTGCTGCTGGCGACGACCGGCGTGCCATGCCCCTTCTGCGGGCTGACGCACGCCGTCGCCGAGCTCGGCGCCGGGCACCTGTCGACGGCGATCGCGCTGCACCCGTTGGCACCGCTCGCCGCGCTGCTCGCGCTCGCCGTGCCCGTCGCGCTCGCGCGCCGCCGGCCGCTGGCCGTGCCGCCCGCGCGCCGGCGGACGCTGGCCGTGCCGCCCGCGCGCCGGCGGACGCTGGCCGTGCCCCTCCCGCCCGCCCGCCGCCTGACGCTAACCGTGCCCGCGGCGGCGCTGTGGTCGCTCGCGGCGCTCGTGCTGGTGACGTGGATCGTGCGGCTGGCGCTGTGAGCCACGACGACAAGGACAACCCGTCCGGCTCGACGCCGCCGGACGACCCCTCGGGCTCGACGCCGCCGGACGACCCATTCGGCTCCACCCCCTCGGACAACCCGTTCGGCTCGACGCCGCCGGAGAGCCCGTTCGGCGCGCCGCCGCCGCCGAGCCCGTTTGGTCCGCCGCCCCCGGACGACCCGTTCGGCGCACGGTCCCCGGATAACCCGTTCGGCGCACCGCCCCCGCAGAGCCCGTTCGGACCGCCGCCCCCGGACGACCCGCACGGGCCGCCGCCGCCCGCGCCGCCCGGCGGTGGATGGCCATCCGAGCCGGCCGGGTCGCCAGGACCGCCCTCTGGCTATCCGGCGCCGACCCAGGAGCCGTGGCGTGCGGCGCCCACGACGCCCGACCCGTTCGCGGCGCCGCCGTACGGCGCGGCGCAGACGCGCGCCGACGGCGCGATCCCGGCGCTCGTGCTCGGCATCATCGGCCTCGTCTTCTGTCCGCTGTGCGCGCCCTTCGCCTGGGTCCTCGGGCGCAGGGCCGAGCAGCAGGTCGACGCCTCCGGCGGGCTCCTGGCCGGCCGCGGCGAGGCGACCGCCGGCAAGATCCTCGGCATCATCTCGTGCGTCCTGTCCGCCCTCTTCATCCTGCTGTTCATCGCGCTGATCGGCGTCGGCGCAACCGTCTCCGCGCCGTAGCTCAGCGCGCGAGCGCGTCGCGACCGTACTTGTCGTCGACTTGGCCGCGCCCGTCCCCGTTGCCACCCGCGTGCGACGGCGCCGACGGCCAGTCCGGCGGCGCCTGCGGCGTCGGCGGCGGCGGGCTCGCCGACCGCGGGCGCTGCTCGCGCTCGCGCTCGGCGTTGAGCTCGGCGCCGAACAGGAACGCGAGGTTCGACAGGTACAGCCACAGCAGCAGGATCACCGCGCCGGCGAAGGCGCCGTACGTCGCGCCGTACTTGCCGAAGTTCGACACGTAGAAGAAGAAGCCGGCCGACGCGAGCAGCCAGATCAGCACGCCGGCGCCCGCGCCGGGCGTGATCCAGCGCGCCCGTCGCGGCTCGATGTTCGGCGCGAACGTGTACGCCACCGCATAGATCAGCAGCACGGCGGCGATCGCGACGAACCAGCGCGCGACCGACCAGATCAACTCCGCGGTGCCGCCAAGGCCGATGACCCCGAACAGGTCGCCGGCGAGCCCGCCGCCGAGGAAGATCGAGAACAGCGCGACGACCGCGAGCACGATGACGACAACCGTCCAGGCGATGTCGGTCAGCTTGTGGCGCACGAAGCCGCGCGTCTCCTTGACGCCGTAGACGACGTTCAGCGCGCGGCCGGCGCCGCCGAACGCGCCCGAGGCGCCGTAGATCGCGACGAGGATGCCGAGCACGAGCGCACCGCTGACCGCGCCGCCGGCGTTCGACACGGTCGCCGACAACGAGGCGTCGAGCGCGCGCGTGACGTCCGGCGGCGCGCCGTTGTCGCGCGCGTAGCGGACGGCCTTCGTGACGAGCGACTGGTCGCCCAGCAGCCCGAGCAGCGAGATCCCGACGAGCAGCGCCGGGAACAGGGACATCATCACGAAGTACGTCAGCGCCGCCGCGTGGTCGGTCATCTCGTCGGCTTGGAACTTCTGGAACGCGCGCTTGAGCATGGGCGTCAGGATGCCCCCGCGCGCCGACAGATAATCGGCCTCAGTCGGCGTCGCTCGAGCCGGGCAGCAGCGCGTGCCCGTCGATGACCGCGAGCGCGAGTTCGATCACGCGGCGGTTGGAGCGCCGCGCCTGCTGGCGCAGCAGCTCGAACGCCGCGCGCTCGTCGACGCCGTGGCGCTCCATGAGGATGCCCTTCGCCCGCTCGATCGAGCCGCGGCGCTCGAGCGCGCTCTCGAGTTGCGCGACCTGCTCGGTCAGCCGCGTCGTCTCGGCGTGGCGGCGCAGCGCGAGCTCGATCGCGCCCTCGACCTCGTCGAGGAAGCGCAGACGCGCGAAGGCGTAGATCCCGCGCTCGGCGGCGCTGGAGACGAAGCCCGGCTCGTGGCCGCCGACGAGCGCGATGATCGGCCCGCGCGCGTACTCGCCCATCTCCTCGATGAGGTCCAGCGCGTGCTCGTCGTCGTCGTCGACGACGACGATCGAGAGGTCCGGATCCTCGCGAACGATCAGGTCGCCGGCCTTGGATACGCTCGTTGCGTGGCCGGTCACGGTGTGCCCCAGCGCCTCGAGGATCAGGTCGGTCGCCACCAGCGTCGCCTCGTCCTCGTCGGCCGTGAGGATGCGCAGGGGCGTGGCTGTCGTGTCCTCGGCCATCGTCCGCGCTTTCCTTCCGTGTGGAGCTTCCGGGCTTGGGTATCATGCCCTAACGCGGCCGAAGATCCCGCCGCGGTCTGCCAGCGCCCCAATCCTCCGGCGCATCACGTTTCCCTCGGAGGTTTGTCGTGGACGCTTACCTTGGATCGATCGGCACCGCACCCCGCACGCACCGGATGGCGTCGTGGGCGTGATGGTCGCGGCGATGGATGACGCCGGCCGCGGTGCCGAACGCACGCGTGGCGACCGCGAGCTGTTCACGCGCTACCACGAGCACGGCGACGCGCAGGCGCGCGAGCTGCTCGTCGAGCGCTTCCTGCCGCTCGCCCGGCAGCTCGCGCGGCGCTACCAGCGCGCCGGGGAGCCGCTCGACGACCTGCTGCAGGTTGCGTCGATGGGGCTCATCAAGGCGATCGACCGCTTCGATCCCGACCGTGAGATCGCCTTCTCCTCCTACGCCGTGCCGACGATCCTCGGCGAGATCAAGCGCCACTTCCGCGACCGCACGTGGGCGGTTCGCGTTCCGCGCGACCTGCAGGAGCTGACGCTGCGCGTCGACCGCGCGGTCGACGAGCTGTCGGAGGACCTGCGCCGCCAGCCGTCGGTCACCGAGCTCGCCAAGGCCGTCGGCGCCGACGAGGAGCAGGTGCTCGAGGCGCTGCAGGCCGGCGGCGCCTACCGCGCGGTCTCGATCGACGCGCCGCGCAGCAGCGGCTCCGACGACGAGGCCGCGACGCTCGGCGACTCCGTCGGCGTCGACGAGGACGGCTTCGATCGCGCGGAGGATCGCGCGACGCTCGCGCACCTGCTGACGACCGTCACGTCGCGCGAGCGCGAGGTCCTGCGGATGCGCTTCGAGGAGGACATGACGCAAGCGGAGATCGGGGCGGTGATCGGCGTCAGCCAGATGCAGGTCTCGCGCGTCATCCGCCAGGCGCTGAGCCGCCTGCGCGCGGCGGCCGGCGCCGGCGTCGACGACGCTGGGTCGCCGAACGCGAGCTAGAGGTTAAGAACCGCGCCGCGAGGGCATTTGACGTGAGCCCATGGCGCGCGCGCACCACGACACAGGCGAGACCGAGGACGAGCGGCTCAACCGCCAGCTCGACCAGCTCCTGCAGGAGCTGCGCGTCGCCATGCCGGGCGTGCAGGTGCTGTTCGCGTTCCTGCTCGCGGTGCCCTTCCAGCAGCGCTTCGCGCAGGTGACGGACTTCCAGAAGGACGTCTACTTCGCCACGCTGCTGGCGGCGGCGCTCGCGTCCGCGCTGTTCATCGCGCCGACCGCCTATCACCGCCTGATGTTCGAGGGCGGCGACAAGCCGCGCCTCGTGGCGATGTCGAGCCAGCTCGCGCTCGCCGGCCTCGTCGCGCTCGCGGTCGCGATGAACGGCGCGATCCTGCTCGTCACCGACGTGCTCTTCGACGGCGCGACCGTCGTCGTCACGGTCATGGCCGCGGCGGTGCTGTTCGTCGGCCTGTGGTTCGTGCTCGGGCTCGCACGCCGGATGTCGCATGGGCGCAGCCGCGACGAGGCGTCGCCCGCATGACGCCGCCCGCCGCCCTGCTGGACATCGACGGGACGCTGATCGACTCCAACTACCAGCACGCGCTCGCGTGGTATCGCGCGTTTCGCCTGCATGGGCTGACGATCCCGGTGTGGCGCTGCCACCGCGCGATCGGCATGGGTGGCGACCAGCTCGTCACCCACCTCGCCGGCGAGGGCTTCGAGCGCGAGCAGGGCGACAGCGTGCGCATCGAGGAGCACGCGCTGTACGCCCAGATGCTCGCCGAGACGCAGCCCTTCGAGGGCGCGCGCGGGCTGATCGAGGACCTCAAGGGCCTCGGCTGCCAGGTCGTCATCGCGTCCTCGGCGAAGTCCGAGGACACGCAGCACTACCTCGACCTGCTCGACGCGCGCGCGCTCGTCGACGGCTGGACGGACTCCGGCAGCGTCGACGCGACGAAGCCCGCCCCGGACCTCATCGAGGCGGCGGTCGAGATCGCCGGCGGCGGCAAGGCGGTGCTGATCGGCGACTCGACGTGGGACTGCAAGTCCGCGAAGGCGGCGAAGGTGCAGACGATCTGCGTGCGCACGGGCGGCTTCGGCGCCGACGAGCTGCTCGACGCCGGCGCGATCGCCGTCTACGAGTCGCTCGCCGAACTGCGCGAGAAGCTCGCCGAGACGCCCTTCGGCAAGTAGGCGGACCGCAGGTCAGCGCCCGCGCAGCTCGCGCTCGCCGACGCCGACCGCGCGGACGCCCGGGGCGCCGTCGACGACGCGCACGGGCAGGTCGGCGCCGCCGAGCCACGAGCGCAGCCGCGCGGCGTCGCCGGCGACCTCGATCCACGTGATCGCGGGCAGGTGCGCGCGGTCGCCCGCGTCGCGGATGCCGGCGTCGCGCGCGATGAAGAACGGCAGGCAGGGCTCGCGCAGCGACTCGCGCAGGCCGGTCAGGTACGCGCTGAGCCCCTGGCGCGTGACCGTCAGCAGCGACGTGCCGAGCCTCGAAGACACGGCGTGGACGTCGTCGACGAACACCGCCCAGCCCATCAGCCCCTCGCGGGCGTCCTCGATCCGCGCGAGCAACGCCGAGCCGAGCTCGGAGCTCGCCGCCTCCTGCGCATCGGCGACGGCGAGCAGCTCGAGGTAGCCGCCGCCGAGCGGCACGATGCGGTTGTGCGTCCCGATGCCGTCGTGGCGCCCGCCCGCGACCGCCTCGAGCCCGAGCTGCTGCTCGACGCGGCGGGCGGCGGCGTCGAGGTCGGACGTCGCGTAGATGACGTGGTCGATGCGCACGATGGCGTGACGGTATTGCGCCGGGGAAGATCCATGCGGTGGAGGTGACCGCGAGGACCAAGTCGCGTGGCGTCCGGATCGGCTGGGAGCATCGCTTGCGATACTGCGATGCACCGGACCCGCGGAGGGACTTGGTGCAGCACCCGAGCGAAGCGGAGGGCCGCCAACATGGAAGACATGTTCCGTCTGGATTTCAGTCGTGGCACCGTCGACAAGATCGATTCCAGCATCCCGCCACGAGGCTGGCACGATCCGTCCGCTGGCACGGAGCGGGAGACGCCGCCCCGGGGCGCCGGCTATAGCTTCGGCGCGCCCGCGACTGCTCCGCGAGCGGAACAGGACGAGGAATAGCCTCGCTTGCGAATCGTCTGGGCGATCCCGTGCGGATGGGCGCGGCCTAGCAGCACGCCGGGTCGCCTCGATCTCTTCGACTGCCAGATCGACTCGGTGCTGCTGGGCTTCCTTGGGACGGAGGTCGAGTTCGACGTGGCCTTCCGACTTGCCGGTTCAGCGGCGGACTTTGCGGTTGAGCACGTGGTGCAGGTCACCCTGTCCGATCCGCAACTCAACGAACTGGGCGCGCTCGATCTGCCGGTGTTCCCACGAGTACCGGCGCCTTTTCGCTTGCCCGGCTACGAACTCAGCGCGCACGACGTAGCGCGGATCTCGTTTCGACCGGATCGCGAAGGTGGATACGACCTCTCCTTTGCGCTGGACGGCGAGCCGGATCATCGCAACAAGGCCACAATCGCGGTCAAGCTGCTCGCTTCAGGCTGATCTGCCGCCACGGCAGCCAACCCGGGTCCTCGACTCCGAACGCGAGCGCCGCCTGCCTGATCGGCGCGTTGCGCGACCGACCCGCCGCGTTTGAGTGCGCGCGACGATCGACGGGTACGCGTCGGGTACCCGACGAAGGAGACGTGTTCGATGGCAACGATCGACCTTGTCGCAGCGCCGCAGCTGATCGTGCCGACGCCGGGCGAGCCCGTCGGGCCGATCGTGCCCGACGCGCCCGTCGTCCCGGCCGATCCCGTGCCGTCGCCCGATCCCGCGCCGCCCGGCGACCCGGTCCCGCCGAGCGTGCCCGGGCCCGATCCGGACGTCGACGTGCCGATCCACCTGCCCGACGAGCCGCAGACCGTGTAGCTCCCCGCGGCGCGTGCAACCTCCCGTGCGCCGGGAGGGATGCCGGCGTCCGGGGGATACTGTGTTCTCATGCCCAGGTCGATCTGGACCGGCGCCATCTCCTTCGGGCTGGTGACCGTCCCCGTCAAGCTCTACTCCGCGGTCTCGCGCAAGTCCGTGCGCTTCCACCAGCTCAACGGCAAGACCGGGGTGCGCATCCAGCAGAGGCGCGTCGACCCGTCGACCGGCGACGAGGTCGCCTACGAGGACATCGTCAAGGGCTACGAGCTGACGCCCGACCGCTACGTCCTGATCGCGCCCGGCGAGCTCGAGGCGCTGGACCCCAAGAAGACGAAGTCGATCGAGATCGAGGACTTCGTCGCGCTCGACGAGATCGACCCGATCTACTTCGACCACCCGTACTACCTCGCGCCCGGGCCCGGTGGCGCGAAGCCCTACCGCCTGCTGCTCGAGGCCATGCGCGACACCGGACGCGTCGCGATCGCGACCGTCGTCATCCGCTCCAAGCAGCAGCTCGTCGCGGTCCGGCCGATCGGCGAGGACGTGCTCGGCATGGCGACGATGGTCTTCCCCGACGAGATCATCGACCCGGCGACGATCGACGAGATCCCAACGGCCGACGACATCGAGGTCAACAAGCGCGAGCTCGCGATCGCCGAGCAGCTCGTCGAGTCGCTCGCCGCGCAGTTCGAGCCCGAGAAGTTCCACGACACCTACCGCGAGGACGTGCTGGCGCTGATCGAGCGCAAGGCCGCCGGCGAGCAGATCGCCGTACAGCCGGACGCCGACGAGGCCGACGCCCCGGTGCCCGACCTGATGTCGGCGCTGAAGGCGAGCCTCGACGCCGTCAAGGCGCGCGAGGGCAACGGCGCGGGGACGTCGAAGGCCAAGCCCGCTGCCAAGAAGAAGGAGCCGGCAAAGCGCAAGAAGGACTCCGACGAGGCCAAGAAGGAGCCGGCGAAGCGCTGACCGCGGCGGCCCGCGGGTAAAGCACCGCGATGGCCGTCGCCGAACTCCCGAGGCCCGCGCGCGCGCAGCGCCTGCGCCGCTCGGATCCGAGCGCCCCCGGGCTGGCCCGGCGGCGCTGCGGCAAGGGCTTCATGTACCTCGACGAGCAGGGCGCCCGCATCACCGACGCCGAGATCGTCGCGCGAATCGCCGGGCTCGTCATCCCGCCCGCGTGGCGCGACGTGTGGATCTCGCCCGACCCGTTCGGGCACATCCAGGCGACGGGCTTCGACGAGGCCGGGCGCAAGCAGTACCTCTATCACCCGCGCTGGCGCGAGCGCCGCGACCAGGAGAAGTTCGACGACATGGTCCGCTTCGCGCGCGCGTTGCCGGCGCTGCGCGAGGTCGTCGACCACGACTTGGCGCTCGGCGACCTGTCGCGCGAGCAGGTGCTCGCGTGCGCCGCGCGGCTGCTCGATCGCGGCTTCTTTCGGATCGGCTCCGAGGAGTACGCGGTCGCCAACGAGACCTACGGCCTGGCGACGATGCTCAAGCAGCACGTCGTCGTCCGCGGCGAGACGCTGACGTTCGACTACGTCGCCAAGGAGAGCAAGCGCTGCGTGCGCGCGATCGTCGACCCCGACATCGCGGCGCTCGTGGCGACGCTCAAGCGCCGCCGCGGCGGCGGTCCCGAGCTGCTGGCCTACAAGCGCGACGGCCGCTGGTGCGACGTGCGCTCGCCGGACATCAACGCCTACCTCAAGGCCGCGACCGGGCTCGACGTCTCCGCCAAGGACTTCCGCACGTGGGGCGCCACCGTGCTCGCCGCCGTGGCGCTGGCGGTGACGCAGCCCGAGCATCTCGGCCGGACGGCGCGCAAGCGGGCGATCGTGCGCGCGGTCAAGGAGGTCGCCTTCTACCTCGGCAACACGCCGACGGTGGCGCGCAACTCCTACATCGACCCGCGCGTCTTCGACCGCTACGAGGACGGCCAGACGATCAAGCCCGCGCTGGGCATGATCGGCGACGACCGCTCCGAGACCGCGATCCAGGGGCCGGTCGAGGAGGCGGTGCTCGACCTGCTCGACGGCTGAACGGGGGTACAAGCGCGCGCTCGCGCGCTGCCGCTCAGCCGGCGTTGTCGTGCGCGGGCGCGACGGCCTCGATGGCCTCGTCGCGGGTCCCGACGATCGTGAAGATCTGATCGAGGCCGGTGATCTCGAACGTCTTGGCGATGTTCTCGTCGACGTTGACCATCGCCAGCGCGCCGTGGCGTGAGCGCAGTCGCTTGACCGCTCCGATCAGGACGCCGAGCGCCGTCGAGTCGAGGAACGTCGTCTCGGTCAGGTCGACGACGATCCGCACGCGACCCGCCTCGATCGACTCCGCGAGCACCTGCTTGAGCTCGGGGGCCGTGAACAGGTCGATCTCGCCGCGCACGGCGAGCACGTGACGCTCGCCGTCGATCGGGTGCTCGGTGATTGCGAAATCAGGTGCCATCTGGTCGCTCGGAGCCTTTCGTCGATTGCTGGGCACCGAAGCCCAATTTGATGCGCAGGTACTCCGCGTGACCGTTGCCCGACGGTCGCGGCTCGAGCTCGTCGGCCACCCGCTCGAGGACGTTGCCGATCCCGGGCAGCGACGCCGACGCGATCAGGTCGGTGGCGCCGTCGCTGCGCAGCGGGCCGACGTGCAGCTCGACGGAGCCCGACGCGGCCACGACGCGGACGTTGACGCGCCCGTCCTCGGCGAAGTTCCCGGCCTTCGCGGCGATCGCGTCGGCGACGAGCAGGGCGTCGTCGAGGCGGTCGATCGGGCAGTCCGCGCGCGCCGCGAGGATGCCGACGACGCGCCCGAGCACGGGCGCGGCGAGCGGGCCGCGCGCGAGGCCGACGGATGCCTCGTTGAGACCGGAGTCGTCGCTCACGCGACGCTGTCCTCGTCGATGCGAAACGTCATCCGCACCTCGGTCTGGTCGGTCTCGTCGGTGCCGAGCTCCAGCGACTCGGCGAGCGTTGCGATCAGCGGCAGGCCGAGGCCGAGGCCGGGCGAGTCCGGGCGCGGGACGATGCCGCGGCCACGGTCGCGGATGACGACCATCAGGCGTCCGTCATCGATCGTCGCGTCGACCTCGAGCTCGCCGAGATCGTCGGCCTCGTAGGCGTGGATGACGACGTTCGTACACGCCTCCGTGACCGCGAGCTTGATGTCCGCGAGCGTCTGCTCGTCGACGTGCAAGACCTCCGCGAAGCCGCCGAAGGCATGCCTGACCACTGCGACGTTCTCGGCGCGAGCAGGCAGCTTGAGCTCCAAGTCGGGCGTGGCGGTCACCTCCTCGGACGCGGACCCAGCGATCATCGGACGGTCATTCCTCGCAGTGCCCACGGGGATCACGTTTTAGTCTCGTGCGATCCGGAGTGGACGAAATGTCTTGGCCGTCGATGGCGCAAGCATAGAGCGGCATCGCCGCGGCCGCTCAGCCCCCGGGGACGCTCGCGAGCGCGTCGCGCGTCGCGCGAGGCGGGTCGCGCACGGGTGCCGGCCGTCGCGATCGTGCCGCCGGTAGACAGATCGGTCACGGGTCGCGAAAAGGCGGTGACGGACGAAGGATTCGGCGTCTATCCACTGCTAACCTTGTCGCTTCGCCCCGCCTCACAGTGCTACGCGCGCGCCCCCTGGAGGCAGTCCCATGAGCATGCAGACCCTGCCGCCACAGGCCGACGGCCTCTACGACCCCCGCTACGAGCACGACGCGTGCGGCGTCGCGCTCGTCGCACGACTCGACAACGTGCCGGTGCACGAGGTCGTCGAGAAGGGCCTGCAGGCGGTCGAGAACCTCGAGCACCGAGGCGCCACGGGCGCCGATCCGCGCACCGGCGACGGCGCCGGGATGCTGCTGCAGATCCCGCACGAGTTCTTCCGCGCGAACGTCGACTTCGAGCTGCCCGATCCCGGCCGCTACGCCGTCGCGGTCTGCTTTTTGCCCCAGGAGGACCACCGCCGCGCGAAGCTCGAGGCGCTGCTCGAGCTCAACGTCCGCATCGAGGGCCAACGCGTGCTCGGCTGGCGCGACATCCCGGTCAACCTCAGCCACGTCGGGGAGACGGCCGCCGCGACGCGGCCGGTCATGCGCCAGCTGCTCGTCGAGGCCGGCGCGGGCTTCGAGTCCGACCGCGACGCCTTCGAGCGCAAGCTCTACGTCATCCGCCGCATCTGCGAGCTCGCCGCGGGGCCGGACCTCTACGTCTCGTCGTTCTCGTCGCGGACGATCGTCTACAAGGGGATGCTCGTCCCCGACCAGCTGCGCAACTTCTTCCCCGACCTGTCCGATCCGCGCATGAAGAGCGCGATGGCGCTCGTGCACTCGCGCTTCTCGACGAACACGTTCCCGAGCTGGCCGCTGGCGCACCCCTACCGCGTGATCGCCCACAACGGCGAGATCAACACGCTGATGGGCAACGTCAACTGGATGCGCGCGCGCGAGTCGCAGCTCGCGTCGCGGCTGTTCGGCCTGGACCTCCAGAAGATCATGCCGATCGTCCCGCCCGGCAACTCCGACACGGCGACGTTCGACAACGTGCTCGAGCTGCTGATGCTCGCCGGGCGCTCGCTGCCGCACGCGGTGATGATGATGATCCCCGAGGCCTACGCCGGGCGCGACGACCTGCCCGAGCACCTCAAGGGCTTCTACGCCTTCCACTCCTGCCTCATGGAGCCGTGGGACGGCCCGGCGGCGGTCGCCTTCACCGACGGCAGCGTCGTCGGCGCGACGCTCGACCGCAACGGCCTGCGCCCGGGCCGCTGGGTCGAGACGCATGATGGGCTCGTCGTGCTCGGCTCCGAGGCCGGGCTGCTGCCCATCAAGAGCTCCGAGGTCAAGCGCCTCGGGCGCCTGCAGCCCGGCAAGCTGTTCCTCGTCGACCTCGAGCGCCATCGCATCGTCGAGGACGAGGAGGTCAAGCGCGACGTCTCCACGCGCCAGCCCTACGGCGAGTGGTACGAGCAGAACACCGTCCACTTCGACGACCTCGCCGAGGCGCACACGACGATGACCGGCCTGCAGCCGACGAAGCTGCGCCAGCTCGCATTCGGCTACACGCAGGAGGACGAGCGCGTGCTGATCGCGCCGATGGCGGCGACCGGCGCCGAGCCGCTCGGCTCGATGGGCAACGACTCCGCGCTGGCGGTCCTGTCGGACCATCGCCCGCCGCTGTTCTCGTACTTCAAGCAGCTCTTCGCGCAGGTCACCAACCCGCCGATCGACCCGATCCGCGAGTCGATCGTGATGTCGCTCGGCGTCGGCATCGGCAGCGAGCGCAACCTGCTGACCGAGACGCCCGAGCACGCTCACGCGCTGATCCTCGACCAGCCGATCCTGCGCAACCACGAGCTCGAGACGCTGCGCATCGTCCACGACGAGATCTTCCGCGCGCACACGCTCGACATCACGTGGCCGATCGCCGACGGCCCCGACGGCATGCGCGCCGCGCTCGCCAAGCTCTGCGACGACGCCCACGACGCGGTCGCCGACGGCGTCAGCGTGCTGATCCTGTCCGACCGCCAGGTCGGCCGCAAGCGTGCGCCGATCCCGTCGCTGCTGGCGGTCGCAGCGGTCCACGAGCACCTCGTGCGCGAGGGCACGCGCCTGCAGACCGGTCTCGTGCTGGAGTCCGGCGAGCCGCGCGAGGTCCACCACATGGCGACGCTGATCGGCTACGGCTGCGGCGCGATCAACCCCTACCTGCTGCTCGACAGCGTCGGCGAGCTCGTCGCGGCCGGCCGCGTGCCCGGCGTCGACAACGTCGACACGGCCGAGAAGAACATCGTCAAGGCGATCGGCAAGGGCCTGCTCAAGACGATCTCGAAGATGGGGATCTCGACGATCCAGTCCTACTGCGGCGCGCAGATCTTCGAGGCCGTCGGTCTCGAGAAGGCGCTGATCGACCGGCATTTCACCGGCACGGCATCGCGCATCGGCGGCATCGGCATCGAGGTGCTCGCGCGCGAGACGCTCGACCGCCACGCCGCCGCCTACCCGTCCGACCACGAGCGCCTGCTGCCCGTCGGCGGCGTCTACGCCTGGCGCCGCGACGGCGAGCATCACATGTGGAACCCCGAGACGATCGCGCTGCTGCAGCACTCGGTGCGCGCGAACGGCGACGGCAGCGGCGCCGAGAAGTACCGGGAGTACGCCGCGCTGGTCAACGACGACGCCTCGCGCCGCGCGACGCTGCGCGGGCTGATGAAGTTCCGCAGCGCCGGCATCGAGCCGATCGACATCGACGAGGTCGAGCCGGCGAAGGAGATCGTCAAGCGGTTCGCCACCGGCGCGATGTCGCTGGGCTCGATCTCGCGCGAGTCGCACGAGACGCTCGCGATCGCGATGAACCGCCTCGGCGGCAAGTCGAACACCGGCGAGGGCGGCGAGGATCCCGTCCGCTTCACGCCCGATCCCAACGGCGACTCGCGCCGCTCGGCGATCAAGCAGGTCGCGTCGGGGCGCTTCGGCGTGACGATCCACTACCTCGTCAACTCCGATCAGCTCCAGATCAAGATGGCGCAGGGCGCAAAGCCCGGCGAGGGCGGCCAGCTGCCCGGCCACAAGGTCGACGACTACATCGGCGGCGTGCGCCACACGACGCCCGGCGTCGGCCTGATCTCGCCGCCGCCGCACCACGACATCTACTCGATCGAGGACCTCAAGCAGCTCATCTACGACCTGCGCTGCGCGAACCCCAAGGGCCAGGTGTCGGTCAAGCTCGTCTCCGAGGTCGGCGTCGGTACCGTCGCCGCCGGCGTTGCGAAGGCCAACGCCGACCACGTCCTGATCGCCGGCCACGACGGCGGCACCGGCGCGTCGCCGCTGAGCTCGATCCAGGCGGCCGGCGTGCCGTGGGAGATCGGCCTCGCGGAGACGCAGCAGACGCTGCTGCGCAACGACCTGCGCTCGCGCATCATCGTCCAGACCGACGGCAAGCTGAAGACCGGCCGCGCCGTCGTCGTCGCGGCGATGCTCGGCGCCGACGAGATGGGCTTCTCGACGGCCCCGCTGATCACGGCGGGCTGCATCATGAT
>JAWVGK010000237.1:0-5443 GCA_033855155.1 Solirubrobacteraceae bacterium
TCGTCGAGAAGCCCGTGATCGTGCGGACCTTCTCCTGGCCGACGTAGTGCGCCCAGCCGCCGCCGTTGACGCCCTGGCAGCCGCAGAACAGCACGAGGTTGAGCATCGAGCGGTAGATGAGGTCGGAATGGAACCAGTGGTTCGTGCCGGCACCCATGACGATCATCGAGCGGCCGTTCGTGCGCTCGGCGTTGCGGGCGAACTCGCGCGCGATGCGCGTGCACAGCGCGGCGTCGACGCCGCTGATCGCCTCCTGCCAGGCCGGCGTGTAGGGCTGCGGGTCGTCGACGCCGGCCGGCCAGTCGCCCGGCAGGTCGGGGTCGCGGCAGACGCCGTAGTGCGCGCAGACGAGGTCGAAGACCGTCGTCACGAGCACGCCGTCGACGCGCCTGGCGGGCACGCCGCGCACGAGCACCTCGCCCTTGCCGTCGGGCGTGTCGAAGCGCGGCAGGCGCAGCTCGACGAGCTCGTCGTGCGTGCCCAGCAACGACAGCTGCGGGTCGACGTCGCCGAGCTCGAGGTTCCAGCGGCCCTTGCCCTCGTCGCCCCAGCGGTCGCCGATCGAGCCGTTGGGGACGGCGGGCGCGCCGGTCGCGGCGTCCATCACGACGGTGCGCCAGTCGGCGTGCTCGCGGTCGCTGTCGCCTCCGCCGCCGGCGAGGTCCGACGCGCGCAGGAAGCGCCCCGCGACGTGGGCGCCGTCGCGCTCCTGCAGCGTCACGAGGAACGGCATGTCGGTGAACTTGCGCGCGTAGGACTGGAAGTACGGGACCTGGCGGTCGACGTAGAACTCCTTGAGGATCACGTGCCCCATGCCCATCGCGAGCGCTCCGTCGGTGCCCGGGTGCGCGGGCAGCCAGTGGTCGGCGAACTTCGTGTGATCGGAGTAGTCCGGCGACACGACGACCGTCTTCTGTCCGCGGTAGCGCGCCTCGGTCATGAAGTGCGCGTCGGGGGTGCGGGTCATCGGGATGTTCGAGCCCCACATGATGAGGTACGTCGAGTTGAACCAGTCGCCGGACTCGGGCACGTCGGTCTGGTCGCCCCAGATCTGCGGCGAGGCGGGCGGCAGGTCGGCGTACCAGTCGTAGAAGCTCAGGCAGACGCCACCGATCAGCGAGAGGAAGCGGGTCCCGCCCGCGTAGGAGGCCATCGACATCGCGGGAATCGGCGAGAAGCCGGCGATCCGGTCCGGTCCCCAGCGCTTGATCGTGTGCACGTGCGCGGCGGCGACGAGGTCCGCCACCTCGTGCCAGGAGGCGCGCACGAAGCCGCCCTTGCCGCGCTGGACCTTGTACGCGGGGTCGCCGGCGATGTGCGCCCACGCGAGCACCGGATCCTTGTGCAGCTCGAGCGCCTCGCGCCAGAGCTTCAGCAGCGCGCCGCGCACGTACGGGTACTTCACGCGCAGCGGCGAGTACGTATACCAGGAGAACGTCGCGCCGCGCGGGCAGCCGCGGGGCTCGTACTCGGGAACGTCCGGACCGTTGGACGGGTAGTCGGTCTGCTGCGTCTCCCAGGTGATGATCCCGTCCTTGACGTGGACCTTCCACGAGCACGAGCCGGTGCAGTTGACGCCGTGCGTCGAGCGCACGACCTTGTCGTGCTGCCAGCGGCGGCGGTAGGCGGACTCCCACGAGCGATCGTCCGGCGACAGCGCGCTCCAGCCGTCGCGCGGGATCGAGCGCTCGAGGAAGTAGCGCGGCCGCGACAGCAGTGTTGAACGTCCGTTGTCGGCCATCGGCGCGGCACGCTAGACGGCGCGTGTGTCCGCTCTGTTACAGGTGCGGCGCCGCGACGTCGGCGGCGTCGAGCAGCCGCAGCACGTCAGCCGAGCACCCGCCGCAGCCGGTCGTCGCGCGCGTGACGGCGCCGACCTGGGCGACCGTGCGCAGGCCGCCGCGGCTGATCGCGGTCTTCACGTCGCCGACGCTGACGGCGTTGCACGAGCACAGCGTCGCGGCCGGGTCGGCGTCCAGCGCGACCGCCGTGGTCGTGCCCGCCGAAAGCAGCTCGTCGGAGATCGGATCGCCCGTGCGCAGCAGCTCGGACAGCTGACGCGCGGCGCTCGCGTCGCCGACCAGCACGCCGCCGACGAGGCGCTCGCCGTCGAGCACGAGCCGGCGGTAGACGCCGCGGCGCGTGTCGCTCAGCACGATCTCGTCGTGGCCGGCGGGGGCCGCGGCGGCCGAGCCGCCGCCGGCGTAGACGTCGACGCCGGAGACCTTCAGCGTCGTCGCCTGGACGGCGCCGTGGAAGGCGCCGGGGTCGCCGGCGATGCAGGCGCCGGCGACGCGCGCCTGCTCGGCGAGCGGCCCCCACAGGCCGTAGACGACGCCGCGGTGCTCGGCGCACTCGCCGACCGCCCACACGCCGGGGGCGCTCGCGCGCAGCTCGTCGTCGACGACGATGCCGCGCGCGCACTCCAGGCCGGCGGCGCGGGCGAGCGACGTCTCGGCGCGCACGCCGGTGGCGACGACGACCCGCGCGCACGGCAGCTCGCTTCCGTCGTCGAGCACGACGCGCTGCGACTCGATCCGCGCCGCGCTGCGCCCGAGCATGCAGGCGATCCCCTGGCGCTCGAGGTCGCGGCGCAGGATCGCCGCGGCGCCGGCGTCGAGCTGCATGTTCATGAGATGCCCGGCGAGCTCGACGACCGTCACGACGACGCCGCGCGCGTGCAGGCCGGCCGCGGCCTCGAGGCCGAGCAGCCCGCCGCCGATGACGACCGCGCGCGTGCCCGGCGGCGTCGCCGCGAGCGCCTCGGCGTCGCGCCACGTGCGAAAGACGTCGACGTGGGGCAGGTCGGCGCCGGGGATCGGCGGCACGAACGCGCGCGACCCCGTCGCGAGGACGAGCGCGTCGTACGGATGGCGGCCGCCGGACTCGTCGACGACGACGCGCGCGTCGAGGTCCAGCGCCGCGGCGCGACAGCCGCCGCGCAGATCGACGCGGTGCTTGGCGTACCACGACAGCGGCCGCAGCTCGAGCTCGCCGGGCCCGGCGGTGCGCGCCAGCAGCTTCGACAGCAGCACCCGGTTGTAGACCGGCCCGGGCTCCTCGCCGAGCATCACGATCTGCCACTGCTCGGCCGGGCGCCGGCGCAGCGCCTCCTCGACGACCGCCAGGCCGGCCATGCCGGTGCCGACGACGACGAGCCGCTTGGGCTTCGCGGGCGCGTGCCGCGCGACCGGCTCGTCGCGGCGGCGGACCGGCTCCAGGCGCACCGCGACGGCCTTGAACTCGGGCTGCCCCGAGATCGGGTCGACCGCGCCGATCGTCAGCGCGTTGAGCGTGCCGGCGCCGGCGTCGGCGTGCAGCGCGCCCCAGTGAAACGGCGCGAACGCGACGCCGCGCGGCAGCGTCTCGTCGAAGCTCACGGCGAAGCGCGCCGAGCCGCGACGCGAGCCGACGCGGACCTTGGCGCCGTCTTCGAGCTCGGCCTCGGCGGCGTCGAGCGGGTGCACCGACAGCGCCGGCACGCCCGCCGCTGCCAGCAGCGCCGGAGAGTGCGCGGTGCGCGTCATCGTGTGCCACTGGTCGGCGACGCGGCCGGTCGTCAGCAGGATCGGGAAGTCGGGGTCGGGGCTCTCGGCCGGGTCGACGTGTGGCGTGGGAGCGAAGCGCGCGCGGCCGTCGGGGGTCGGGAAGCGCTTGTCGGCGTACAGCCGCACGGTGCCGGCGTGCGGGTCGACGGGCTGCGCCGGGCACGGCCACTGCAGGCCGCCCTCCTGGCGCAGACGCTCGTGCGAGACGCCGCTGAGGTCGCACGGCCGGCCGGCGGTGCAGGCGGCGAACTCGTCGAAGACGGCGGCGGCGTCGCGCCAGTCAAACGACGCGCCGTAGCCGAGGTGGCGCGCGAGGCCGGCGACGATCTGCCAGTCCGGCCACGCCTCGCCGGGGGGCGCGATGGCGCGCCGCGAGAGCCCGATGCGCCGCTCGGAGCTCGTCGTGGTGCCCTCCTTCTCCGGCCACGCGGCGGCGGGCAGGACCGCGTGCGCGAGCGCCGAGGTCTCGGTCGGGTGGTGGGGGTCCTGGACGACGACGAGCTCGGCGCGCTCGAGCGCGGCGCGCGCGCGCTGGTTGTCGGGCAGCGACACGAGCGGGTTCGTGGCCATGATCCAGACGGCCTTGACCGTGCCGGCCTCGAGAGCATCGAACAGCGCGACCGCGGGCAGGCCGGGCGTCGGGCTGAGGCGCTCGACGTCGACCCCCCAGTGGGCGGCCATCTCCGCGCGGTCGTCGGCGTCGTCGACCTTGCGGTAGCCCGGCAGCTGGTGCGCCAGGCCGCCGGTCTCGCGGCCGCCCATCGCGTTGGGCTGGCCGGTCAGCGACAGCGGGCCCGAGCCCGGGCGCCCGATCTGGCCGGTCGCCAGGCAGAGGTTGATCAGCGCGCGGTTCTTCAGCGTCCCGACGGTCGACTGGTTGGCTCCCATCGACCACAGCGCCATCGCGCCGCCGGCGCCGGCGAAGCGGTGCGCCGCGTCCTCGATGAGCTTCGCGTCGACGCCGCAGACCGCCGCCGCGCGCTGCGGCGACCAGTCGCGCGCGACCGCCTGCGCCTCCTCCCAGCCGGACGTGTGGCGCGCGACGAAGTCCGCGTCGAGCAGGCCGTCGCGGTCGACGACGTGCAGCATCGCGCTGAGCAGCGCGAGGTCGGTGCCCGGTCGCACCGGCAGGTGCAGGTCCGAGCGCTGCGCCGTCGGCGTGCTGCGGGGGTCGGCGCAGATGACGAACGCGCCCTCGCCCTGGCGATCGCGGATTCGCGACCAGAGGATCGGGTGGCAGGCGGCGGTGTTCGTGCCGAGCAGCAGGAAGCAGTCGGCGAGGGCGATGTCGGCGTACGCCGGCGGCGGGCCGTCGAAGCCGAACGCACCGCTGTAGCCGGCGACCGCCGAGGACATGCACAGGCGCGAGTTGGAGTCGACGTTGTTCGTGCCGAGAAAGCCCTTGGCGAGCTTGTTGACCGCGTAGTAGTCCTCGGTCAGCAGCTGGCCGGAGACGTAGAACGCGATCGCGTCGGGTCCGTGCCGATCGACGATCGCGCGCAGCCGGCCGGCGACGGTGCCGAGCACGTCCTCCCAGCCGGTCGCCTCGAAGCGCGCGTCGCGATCGTCGCGCCACAGCGGTGTCGTCGCGCGATCCTTGGCGTGGACGGCGAACGGCAGGCCGAGCGGCTTGCGGCACGTCCGCCCGCGGTTGGCGGGATGCATGCGGTCGCCGCGAACGCCCACGAGCCGTCCGTCTTCGACATCGGCCAGCAGGCCGCAGCCGACGCCGCAGTACGGGCACTGGGTCGGAGTGCTCTGCATCTGTCCGCAAGCCTGCGGGAGGGCCGTTTCCCGGTCGCGTCGGATCGATGAACGCTCTGTGAACGTCGCGGCGCGCCGTTTGTATGAGGCTGCGAAGGGCGTCACAGGAGTAGCTTCTCGGGTGGGGACAG
>JAWVGK010000238.1:0-5005 GCA_033855155.1 Solirubrobacteraceae bacterium
ATCGCTCGGCCGGGATGAGGTAGCGCAGGCAGAACAGCGCGAGGCCCAGCGCGAGCATGCCGTAGACGCCCATCATCGCCGCGTGCCCGTGGTTGGCGGTCAGCGCCGTCCCGATCTCGTAGTAGGAGACGATCGGGAGGTTGATGAGAAAGCCGAAGACCCCCGCGCCGAGGAAGTTCCAGAACCCGACGGAGACGAGGAACATCACCGCCCAGCGGTGCGGGTACGGCGTCTGCGAGCGTGCGTGCTGCGCGGCGCCGAGTTGCAGGAAGCTCCACGCCTCGACGGTCAGGAACGTCAGCGGGATGACCTCCGCCGCCGAGAAGAACGCGCCCAGCGCCATGTGCTCGGCCGGCTCGCCGGAGAAGTACAGGTGATGCATCGTGCCGATGACGCCGCCGGCCGAGTACAGGACGATGTCCAGGAAGATCACCGTCAGGGCGACCTTCTCGCGCACGACCCCGAGCAGCACGAACATGTACGCGACCATCACCGTCGTGAACAGCTCGAGGAAGTCCTCGACCCAGAGGTGCACGACCCAGAAGCGCCAGAACTCGGTCGTCGTGAAGTTGTCGCCCGTGCGCGCGATCAGCCCGACCGCGTAGAACGCCGGGATCGCGCACGCGGCGAGGAAGAACAGCCACGGCATGTTGCCCGGATGCTCGGTCGCAAGGCGCTTGCGCAGGACGCGCCACAGCATGAACACCCACATGACCAGCCCGACCGTCAGCAGCACCTGCCACAGCCGCGCGAGGTCGAGGTACTCGAAGCCCTGCAGCCCGAGCCAGTTCGACGCCGCGTCCGTGAGCACGCCGTGCACGCCGAGGTACGAGCCGACGAGCGTCCCGAGCACGACGACCGTCAGCGCGCCGAGCAGCGCGAACGCGAGCTTGCCCTGGCCGCGCGGCTCGCGCCCGGCGATCATCGGGGCCAGGAAGATCCCCGCCGCCACGAACGACGTCGCGACCCAGAAGATCGCCAGCTGGACGTGCCACGTGCGCATGAGGTTGTACGGGAGCACCGCCGCGAGGTCGAGCCCGAAGAAGCTCGTGATCTCCGCGCGATAGTGCTGCGACGCCGCGCCGACGAGCGTCTGCAGGAGAAACAGCGCGGCCATGACGAAGAAGAACCACGCCGTCGCGCGCTGGGCGGGCGTCAGCGCGACGTCGCCGGGTGCGCGGAAGCTGAGCGTCGCCTGCTCGCGGCCATGCCAACCCAGGCGCCCGCCCCAGCGCCCGAACGCGGCGAACAGCAGTCCCACGCCGGTCAGCAGCGCGACCAGCGACAGCATCGACCAGACGAGCACGTTCGCCGTCGGCGTGTTGTCGACGCGCGGCTCCGGCGGCCAGTTGTTCGTGTACGAGTAGTCGTGCCCCGGCCGCTGCGTCGAGGCCGCCCACGCGGTCCAGGCGAAGAAGGCCGTCAGCTGGCGCAGCTGCGTGCGATCGGTGATCGCCTTCGGGCGCAGCCCGTGATCAGAGCTGGGATCGGAGAAGTAGCGGCCGTAGTACCCCACGAGCGTGTCGAACGCCGCCGCCCGCTCGTCGCTCAGCGTCAGCGTGCCGCTCGGCTCGTCGTAGCGGTTGGTCCTGAAGTCCTCGATCGTCCGGCGCGCCGCGGAGTCCGAGGCCGGGCCGCCGTAGGCCCGTCTGACGATGTTCGACGCGCGCCGCAGGTAGTCCGCGGTGAAGTCCGGGCCAAGGTAGGCGCCGTGCCCGAACACCGATCCGTACTCCATCAGCCCGTTGTGCAGGAACACCTGCTGGCCGCGCTGCACGTCGCGCGCCGTGTACAGCACGCGGCCGCGCTCGTCGGCGGTGCGCTGCGGAACCGGCGGCTTGGCCTGGTAGGTCCGGTAGGCGAGCAACCCGAGGACGAAGAACCCCGACAGGATCACGAGGATCACGACCTGGATCCAGCCCCTCGAGACGAGCAGCGGCCGGCGACCAGAGCTGTTCACGGATCCCCCTCTCGGATCCGCCCGCGCACTCGTCCGACGTGACCCGTTTGGCGAACGTCTCCTCGGCGCGCCCCACGACGCGGGGCGTCGCGGGCGACGCTAGCAGCCGGTCCGGCGGGAGATCCCGGCGACGCTCAGCGGCGCCGCGCCTGCGGCGCCAGCGCCGGGTTCGTCCAGCCGGCGTCGGATGGGTTGATCGTCGTCCCCGGCGCGACGATCTCGTCGATGGCATCGAGCAGCTCGTCGTCGAGCACGACGTCGGCGGCGCCGAGCTGGGACTCGAGCTGCTCGATCGTGCGCGGGCCGATGATCGCCGCGGTGACGGCCGGGTGGCGGATGACGAACGCCAGCGACATGTCGATCAGCGTCATCCCGGCCTCGTCGGCGAGCCGGCCGAGCGCGTCGGCCGCGTCGAGCTTGGCCTGGTTTGCCGGGATCGAGAGGTCGTAGCGGTCGGGGACCAGCGCCGAGCGCCGCGACGTCAGGTCGTCGCCGCCCTTGCGCCAGCGCCCCGACAGCCAGCCGCCGGCGAGCGGGCTCCACGCGATCGCGCCCATGTCGTGCTCCAGGCACGCCGGCAGCACGTCGGCCTCGATCCCGCGCGCGAGGAGCGAGTACGGCGGCTGCTCGCAGACGAAGCGCCGCAGCCCCCGCTCGCGCGCGACCCACTGCGCCTTGACGATCTGCGCGACGGGGTACGTCGAGGAGCCGACGTAGCGCACCTTGCCCTGCGCGACGAGGTCCGACAGCGCGCCGAGCGTCTCCTCGTGGTCGGTCCACGGATCCCAGCGATGGACCTGGTAGAGGTCGATCCAGTCGGTTCGCAGGCGCTTCAGCGACGCCTCGACCTCGCGGAAGATCCAGCGCCGCGAGTTGCCGGCCTCGTTGGGATCGTCGCCCATCGAGCCGTGGAACTTCGTCGCGAGCACGACGTTCTCGCGCCGCCCGCCGGCGAGCGCCTTGCCGACGATCTCCTCGGACTCGCCGTGCGCGTAGACGTCGGCGGTGTCGACGAAGTTGATCCCCGCGTCGAGCGCGCGATCGACGATGCGCGCGCACTCGTCGTGGTCGGTCTCGCCCCAGGCGCCGAACATCATGGCGCCGAGGCACAGCGGGCTGACGTGCACGCCGGTGCGCGCGAGGGTTCGTTGGATCATGCGCTCGACGGTAGCCGAGCCTGCGTCCATGCCGAGACCTGGCGCACGAACGCGCGGCGGGCGGCGCATGCGTCCGCGGCGTGTGCCAGCATCGCGCGCCGTGAAATCGAAGTGGCGCATCCTCCTGCTTGCCGCCGCGCTGCTGTGCGGCGCCGCCGCGCCGGCGAACGCCGAGTTCGGCGAGTACTCCCAATGCCCGACCGCCGGCGACGCGCTGTTCGTCGAGGTCAGCAACGCCACCTGCGGCGACGCCCAGGCCGTCGCGACCGCGCTGACGGCGGTGCCGGCGGCCGGCGTGGAGGCCGCGCTGCGCGCGAGCGGCTGGACCCCGCTGTACGTCACGCCGATCGACGTCCAGCCGGCGTACGACGTCGTCGCGACCCGCGGCACGGCCACCGTCAAGCTCCGCCGCAGCGGCGACGCCCCCGACATCGACGGCTGGGCGGCGGGCCGCGAGCTGCTCTTCTCGCGCCTGCCGCTCGTCGGCGGGGCCAAGCCGCCGGACGACTCGGTGCTGTGCACGTCGTCATTCCTGATCCGGCTCGGCTCGAGCCAGGGCGGACTCAGCGCCGCCCACTGCGGCGGCGTGCGGCGCGGGGCGACGCGCCGTCGCAATGCGGCGCTGCGCCGGCCGCCACTGCCGGGGATCGTGCTCGGCGGCGTGCGGCGCAACCTCGCGCGGCGCGCGCGGGCGATCGACGCGCTCGTCCTGCCGGTGCCATCCGGGCCGGGGCGGCCGGCCGCGGACGTCGTCCAGCGCCTGTACTCGCAGCCGCCGTGGTTCGTCCGAGGGCGCGCGCGGCCGCTGCTCGGGCGCCGGGTGTGCTTCTCGGGCATCACGAGCGGCCCCGACAACTGCGGCAAGATCATCCACGGGTTCCCGGGCACGCGCGGGTTGGCGTGCACGACGATCACCGCGCGCGAGGGCGACAGCGGCTCGCCGGTCTACACCCTGCCCAGCGCCGACGGCACGGTACGCGCCGTGGGAATCGCGAACATCGTCTACGGGATCCTGCAGAGCATGTGCTTCGTCCCGGTCGACCGCGCGCTCGCCGCGCTGCACGCGACGCTCGTCACGTCCGCGCCATAGCGCGGCGGGTCAGGTGGCCGCCGGCCCGCCCGAGCGAGCCCCGGTCGTCATACGACGGTTCGCGCGGCGCACATCGGTGGTCGCGAGCTCGGCGCCACCTACGAGCGCGGCGAGCGCGCGATGTGCCGGGCTCCCGGTCGCGCGCAAGAAGTCGATCCACGCCGAGCTGTCGGCGAGGATCAACGTCGCCGGGGCGAATCGGTACGCGGCATCCCGCCCGGCCTCGGGCGCGGCGGTCGGCGACCAGCGGCCTCGCGCGTCGTCGGCACGGGGTTGACGGATCCAGGAGGATGTCGGGCGATGATCGATGGCACCCACGAGCCAAGGCTGCGGGCGGCGAGCGCGCCGCCGGTGCTGTTCGTCATCGCGCTCACGCCCTCGCGGTAGCCGGTGCTGTCCTACGCCCACGGCGCCTCCTCGGTCGCCCTGCTGGGGGAGACGATCGGCGCCAACCTCGAGCGCACCGCCCGCCGGCTGCCCAATACCGATGCGCTCGTCTGCCGCCATCAGGACGTGCGCTGGAGCTACCGCGAGCTCGACGAGCGCGTCGACGCGCTCGCCCGCGGCCTCGTGGCGGCCGGCCTGGAGGTCGGCGATCGCGTCGGCATCTGGAGTCCGAGCTGCGCCGAGTGGCTGCTCGTGCAGTTCGCCACCGCGAAGGTCGGGGTCGTCCTGGTCACCGTCAACCCCGCCTACCGCGTGACCGAGCTGGCGTACGCGCTGCGCCAGTCGGCCTGCCGGATGCTCGTCGCGGCTCGGTCGTTCAAGGGCTCGGACTACGCGGCGATGATCGAGGAG
>JAWVGK010000239.1:0-13557 GCA_033855155.1 Solirubrobacteraceae bacterium
TGCGTCTCGCGCCAAGCGAGGACGCCACCCGCGGCGCCGACCGCGGCCTAGTCCGCCAGCACCCCCGCGATGCCGACGTTCAGCAGCCGCTGGATGAGGAAGACGATGCGCTCCTCGCGCTGGGACATGCCCGGCGGCAGCTCGTAGCCGTTGGCGACGGCGTGCAGCGTCAGCGAGTACGGAAAGCCCTCGGCCTCGGCGAGCAGCGTGTGGACGAGGTCGTGATGGCGCGTCATCCTCCAGACCGCTTCCTCGTCGCTGCCCACGTAGCCGAGCGCGCGGGCGCGGGCGATGTTCTCGGGGTCCATGACCGGCGCGGCGACGAGCTCGGAACCGTCGTCGAAGACGGTCTTCGCGCGCCGACCGTCGTCGTCGATCTCGAAGCGGCAGCGACGCAGGGGGTGGACCTCCATGGCGAGCATCCTCCCAAGCGCGACGGACGACCCCCGCCCCGGCGTTGTTATTGAAGATGAAGCCGGGGGTACCCGCCGCTGCGCCCGTCACCCCAGTTCGACAGGAGTAGCGCGCCGTGGACAGCACGATCCTCATCACCGGAGGCGCCGGCTTCATCGGCTCGCATCTCGCCGACGAGCTGCTCGAACAGGGCTGGCACGTCCGCGTGCTGGACAACCTCACGCCGCAGGTCCACGAGGGTGGCAAGCGTCCGGCGTACCTGCATCCCGACGTCGAGCTCGTCGTCGGCGACGTCCGCGACGCCGACTGCACGCGCCGCGCGCTCGCGGGCGTCGACGCCGTCGTGCACCTCGCCGCGCGCGTCGGCGTCGGCCAGAGCATGTACGACATCGCCGACTACACGAGCGTCAACGGCGCCGGCACCGCCGTCCTGCTGCAGGCGCTGCTCGACCATCCCGTGCGCCAGCTCGTCGTGGCGTCGAGCATGAGCGTCTACGGCGAGGGCCTGTACGTCGACGCCGGCGGGCGCCGCGTGGCGAGTGCCGAGCGCGCGCGCGAGCAGCTCGAGCGCGGCGACTGGGAGCTGCGCGACAGAGACGGCGCGGCGCTGACGCCGCTGCCGACGCCCGAGGACAAGCAGCCGGCGCTGTCGTCGATCTACGCGCTGGGCAAGTACGACCAGGAGCGCATGTGCCTGCTGTTCGGCTCCGCCTACAGGGTGCCGGTCACCGCGCTGCGCTTCTTCAACGTCTACGGGCCGCGCCAGGCGCTGTCGAACCCGTACACCGGCGTGCTCGCGATCTTCGCCGGGCGCCTGCTCAACGAGCGCCCGCCGCTGATCTACGAGGACGGCCTGCAGCGGCGCGACTTCGTCAGCGTCTACGACGTCGCCCGCGCCTGCCGGCTGGCGCTCGAGCGCCCGGACGTCGCCGGGCGCGTGCTGAACGTCGGCTCCGGCGAGAGCGTCTCGGTGCTCGACATCGCGGGCGAGCTGGCGCGCGTCATGGGACGCGAGCACATCGCAGCGCACGTCACGGGCAAGTACCGCGTCGGCGACATCCGCAACTGCTTCGCCGACGTCGCGCTGGCCGCGCAGGCGATCGGCTACGAGCCCGCGGTACGCCGTGAGGACGGTCTCGCCGAGCTCGCCGGCTGGCTCGCGGGCGAGGCCGCCACCGATCGCGTCGAGGAAGCCGCCGCCGAGCTCGCCGCGCGGGGCCTGACGGTATGAGCGAGCGCACGCTGATCACCGGCGGTGCCGGCTTCGTCGGCACGAACCTCGCCGATCGAATCGCCTCCGAGGGCGGGCGCGTGATCGTCTTCGACAACCTCTCGCGCGCCGGCGTCGAGCGGAACCTGCGCTGGCTGACGCAGCGCCACGGCAGCGCGATCGACGTCGAGATCGCCGAGCTGCGCGACGAGCGGCGCCTGGCGCGGGCGCTGGCCGCGAGCGACCGCGCGTTTCACCTCGCCGCCCAAGTGGCGGTCACGACGAGCCTCGACGAGCCGGTCCGCGACGCGACGGTGAACCTCAACGGCACGATCAACCTGCTCGAGGCCGCCCGTGCGTGCCAGACGCCGCCGGCGCTGCTGTTCAGCTCGACGAACAAGGTCTACGGCGGCCTCGACGACATCGCGCTCGGCGAGCGGGCGACGCGCTACGAGCCGCTGGACGCGGACGTGCTCGGCCGCGGCATCGGCGAGTCGCGGCCGCTGCAGTTCAGCACGCCGTACGGCTGCTCGAAGGGCGCCGCCGACCAATACGTGCTCGACTACGCGCACTCCTACGGGCTGCCGACCGCGGTGTTTCGCATGAGCTGCATCTACGGGCCCCACCAGTGCGGCAACGAGGACCAGGGCTGGGTCGCGCACTTCGTCATCAGCGCGCTCGAGCGGCGTCCGATCACGATCTTCGGCGACGGCAAGCAGGTCCGCGACGTGCTGTACGTCGACGACCTCGTCGACGCGTTCCTGCGCGCACACCGCGACATCGGTGGCCTCGCCGGCCGCGCGTTCAACATCGGCGGCGGCGTGCGCAACGCGATCAGCCTCGTCGAGCTCGTCGACCTCCTCGAGGAGCGCCTCGGCGAGCGCCCGCTCGTCCAGTTCGGGCCCTGGCGCCGTGGCGACCAGCGCTACTACGTCTCCGACACGGCCGCCTTCGCCGAGGCGACCGGCTGGCGGCCGCGCGTCGACCCGCGGGCGGGGGTGGCGCGGCTGCACGACTGGCTGGCGGCCCACCCGCGGATCGCCGCGGCGGCATGACGATGCGCGCGGCGGTCATCACGGCGCCGCGGACGGCCGAGGTCGCGTCCGTGCCGACGCCCGATCCCGGGCCCGGCGAGGTCCTCGTCGAGCTCGAGGGCTGCGGCGTCTGCGGCTCGGACCTGCCCGTCTGGGAGGGCCGGCCGTGGTTTGAGTATCCGCGCGAGCCCGGCGCGCCGGGACACGAGGGCTGGGGGCGCGTGGTCGCCACCGGCGACGGCGTGCGCGGGCCGGTCGTCGGCTCGCGCGTCGCCGCGATCTGCTTTCGCTCCGATGCCGAGTACGACGTCGCGCCGGCCGTGTCGGTCGTGGCGCTGCCCGAGGAGCTCGACGGGCTGCCGTTTCCGGGCGAGGCGCTCGGCTGCGCGGTGAACGTCGCGCGCCGCTGCGGCTTTCGCGAAGGCCAGACCGTCGCGATCGTCGGCGTCGGCTTCCTCGGCGCGCTGCTCGTCCAGCTCGCCGCCCGCGCCGGCGCGCACGTGATCGCGCTGTCGCGGCGGCCGTACGCGCTCGAGGTGGCCGCGGCGATGGGCGCCGAGCACTGCGTCGAGTCCGGCGACGGCGCGCTGGAGGAGGTGCGGGAGCTGACCGGCGGGCGCCTGTGCGAGCGCGTCGTCGAGGTGACCGGCAAGCAGGCGCCGCTGGACCTCGCGTCGCAGCTCACGCGCGTGCGCGCGCGCCTCGTGATCGCCGGCTTTCATCAGGACGGGCCGCGGCAGGTCGACATGACGCTGTGGAACTGGCGCGGCTTGGACGTCGTCAACGCGCACGAGCGCGACACGGCGGTCTACGTGCGCGGCGTCCGCGAGGCCGCCGCAGCAGTCGCGCAGGGCCGCCTCGACCCGTCGGCGCTGTACACGCACGAATTCGCGCTCGCTCGCATCGGCGATGCGTTCGCGACGGCGATCGAGCGCCCGCACGGCTTCCTCAAGGCGCTGGTGCGGCCGTGAGCGCGGTCGCGGCACCGGCGCGACCGCGCCTGGGCTTCCTCGGCACGGGCTGGATCGGGCGCGACCGCCTGCGCGCCGTCGCGCACAGCGCCGTCGCCGAGGTCGCGGTGCTCGCCGACCCGGCGGACCGCACGCTGCGCGAGGCGGCCGCCGATGCGCCGGGCGCGACGCTCGCACACGGCCTCGACGAGCTGCTGGACGCCGGCCTGGACGGGATCGTCATCGCGACGCCGAGCGCGCTGCACGCCGACCAGGCGATCGCCGCGCTGGACGCCGGCGTCGCGGTGTTCTGCCAGAAGCCGCTTGGGCGCAGCGGCGCCGAGACGGCGCGCGTCGTCGAGGCGGCGCGGCGCGCCGACCGCCTGCTCGGCGTCGACCTCTCCTACCGCCACACCGCCGCCTGCGCCGCCGTGCGCGCGCGGATCGCCGAGCTCGGGCCGGTGCACGCTGTCGATCTCGTCTTCCACAACGCCTATGGACCCGACAAGGCGTGGTTTCGCGACCCGGCGCTGTCGGGTGGCGGCTGCGTCATCGACCTCGGCATCCACCTCGTCGACCTGCTGCTGTGGACGCTCGACTTCCCGCCCGTGCGGCGCGTCGACGCCTGGCGCTGGCTCGGCGGGCGGCCGGCCGCGGGCGGCGACGCCGAGGACCTCTGCCTGGCGACGATCGAGCTCGGCGGCGGCGCGGTTGCGCGGCTGGCGTGCTCCTGGTTCTCGCACGAGGGCCGCGACTGCGTCCTCGAGGTGACGTTCCGCGGCCGCGACGGCGCGCTGAGCATGCACGACGTCGGCGGCTCGTTCTACGACTTCGGCGCCGAGCTGCGCCGCGGCACCGGCGCGACGCAGATCGCGGCGCCGCCCGACGCGTGGGGTGGCCGCGCCGCCGTCGCGTGGGCGCGGCGCTTGGCGGCCGGCGAGCGTTTCGACGCGCGCGCCGGCGAGCAGTTCGAGGCGGTCGCCCGCGTCCTGGACCGCATCTACGCACGATGAGGGTGCTCATGAGCACCGACGCCGTCGGCGGCGTGTGGACGTACGCGACGGAGCTGCGCGCCGCGCTCGGCGCCGCCGGCGTCGAGGTCGTCCTCGCGACGCTCGGGCCCGACGCGCCGCCGCAGGCCGACGTCGCGTGGTGGCGCGGCCGGCTGGAGTGGCAGGAGGACCCGTGGGCCGACGTGCGCGCGTCGGGCGACTGGCTGCGCGAGCTCGTCGCCGACGAGGGCGCCGACCTCGTGCACCTCAACGGCTACGCGCACGCGGCGGCGCGCTGGCCCGTGCCGGTCGTCGTCGTCGCGCACTCGTGCGTGCTGTCATGGCACGAGGCCGTGCGCGGCGCCGGCGCGGGGGAGGCGTGGGCGCGCTACCGCCGCGAGGTCGCGGCAGGCCTGCGCGGCGCCGACGCGGTCGTCGCGCCGACCGCCGCGATGCGCTCGTCGCTGCAGCGGCTGTACGGCTTCGACGGACGCTGCGACGTCGTCCCCAACGGCATCTCGGCGCGTCCTCCGCAGCGCGCGCCGCGGGAGCAGGTCGTGCTCGGCGCCGGCCGGTTGTGGGACGAGGCGAAGGGCTTGGACACGCTCGACGCCGCCGCCGCACGGATCGACTGGCCGGTGCACGTCGCCGGCGACGCAGGCGGCGCGAGCGCGCGCCACGCGCGCCTGCTCGGCCCGCTCGGGCGCGACGAGCTGCGCCGGCGCATGGGCGCCGCCGCGATCTTCGCGCACCCCGCGCGCTACGAGCCGTTCGGCCTCGTCGTGCTCGAGGCGGCGCAGGCGGGCTGCGCGCTCGTGCTGGGCGACATCGCGTCGCTGCGCGAGCAGTGGGACGGCGCGGCGCTGTTCGTCGCGCCCGGCAACGACCGCGCGCTCGCGACCGCGCTCACGACGCTCGCCGAGGACGCCGAGCTGCGCGGCGAGCTCGCGTCGGCCGCCCGCCTGCGCGCCCGCCACGGGGACGCGGAAACGATGGCGGCGCGCTACCTCGCGATCTACCTGCGCCTGCGCACACGGGTGACGGCATGAAGGTCGTGCTCTTCAGCCACTCGCTGCTGTCGGACTGGAACCACGGCAACGCGCACTTCCTACGTGGTGTCGTCGCGGAGCTGCTCGATCGCGGCCACGAGGTCGTCGGCTACGAGCCGCGCAAGGGCTGGAGTCGCGTGAACCTCGTCGCCGATGCGGGCCTCAAGCCGCTGGTCGACGTGCGCGAGCGCTTCGGCTGGATGGACGACGTCGTGCGCGACTACGACCTCGAGACGCTCGATCTCGATCATGCGCTGGACGGTGCGCAGCTCGTCGTCGTCCACGAGTGGAACGCGCCCGAGCTCGTTGCGCGGATCGGCGAGCGGCGCGCGGCGGCGCGTGGCGCGGACTTTCGACTGTTGTTCCACGACACGCACCACCGCGCCGTGTCCGCTCCCGAGGAGATGGCCCGCTACGACCTGCGCCACTACGACGGCGTGCTCGCCGTCGGCTCGCTGATCCGCGACGTCTACCTCGAGCGCGGCTGGTGCGAGCGCGCGTGGACGCTGCATGAGGCCGCCGACGCGCGCGTCTTCCGGCCGCTGGCGCCCAACGGGCGCCGTCGCGACGACCTCGTCTGGATCGGCAACTGGGGCGACGGCGAGCGCAGCGAGGAGCTGCACGAGTTCCTGCTCGCGCCGGCGCACCGCGCGAAGCTGCGCGGCGCGGTGAACGGCGTGCGCTACCCGGCCCGCGCCCGCGTCGCGATCCGCATGGCCGGCCTGCGCCATCGCGGCTGGCTGGCCAACCACCGCGCCCCGGAGGTCTTCGCGCAGCACCGCGTCACCGTGCACGTGCCGCGTCGGCCCTACGTGCAGGCGCTGCCGGGGATCCCGACGATCCGCCCGTTCGAGGCGCTGGCCTGCGGGATCCCGCTCGTCAGCGCCCCTTGGGAGGACTGCGACGGCCTGTTTCGCGCCGGCCAGGACTACCTCGTCGCGCGCGACGGCGCCGAGATGACGCGCCTGCTGCGCGACGTACTGCGCGAGCCGGGGCTCGCGATGGCGCTGCGCGCGAACGGCCTGGAGCGAATCGCCGAGCGCCACACGTGCGCGCACCGCGTCGACGAGCTGCTGGCGATCCATCGCTCGCTCGGCGTCGGCGGGCGGGTGTTCGCGTGAGGTTCGCGTTCTTCGGCTCGAGCCTCGTGTCGTCGTACTGGAACGGGGCCTGCACGTACTATCGCGGGCTCGTGCGCTGCCTGCACGAGCGCGGCCACGAGGTCACGTTCTACGAGCCGATCGCCTACGACCGCCAGGCCCATCGCGACATCGCCGATCCGCCGTACGCGTGCGTCGTCGTCTACGAGGCGCGGACCGAGCAGCAGGTGCTGCGGACCGTCGAGTCCGCGCGCGGCACGGCCGACGTCGTCGTGAAGTGCAGCGGCGTCGGGGTGCACGACGCGCTGCTGGAGGCGGCGGTGCTCGAGCTCGGCGCGCCCGTGACGATCTTCTGGGACGTCGACGCGCCCGCGACGCTCGCGACGATGGAGGCCGACGAGGACGATCCGCTGCGCACCCTGATCGGCGGCTACGACCTCGTGCTGACCTACGGCGGCGGCGATCCGGTCGTGCGCCGCTACCGCGCGCTCGGCGTGCGCGACTGCGTGCCGGTCTACAACGCGCTGGACCCGACGACGCACCACCCGGTCGCCTCGCGGACGGACCTGCGCGCGGACCTGAGCTTCCTCGGCAACCGCCTGCCCGACCGCGAGGCGCGCGTCGAGGACTTCTTCTTCGGCGCCGTCGCCGCGCTGCCGCGGCGTTCGTTCCTGCTCGGCGGCAGCGGCTGGGAGGATCGCGCCGCGCGCCACCCGAACCTGCGCTACGCCGGTCACGTCTCGACGCGCGACCACAACGCGCTGAACTGCTCGGCGCTCGGCGTGCTGAACGTCAGCCGCGAGAGCATGGCCGCCAACGGCTTCTCGCCGGCGACGCGCGTGTTCGAGGCCGCGGGCGCCGGGGCGTGCGTCGTCACCGATGCCTGGGAGGGCATCGACGAGTTCCTCGAGCCCGGCGCCGAGGTGCTCGTCGCGCACGACGGCGCGCAGGTCGCGGCGCTGCTGGACGACCTCGACCCGCAGCGCGCGGCGCGGATCGGCGCCGCGGCACGGGCGCGCGTGCTCGCGTCGCACACGTACGCCGACCGCGCGGCGCAGGTCGAGGCGCTGCTTGCCGGGGCGCCCGCATGAGGATCGTCCTGCTGGGCCTGTCGATCACGTCGTCGTGGGGCAACGGCCACGCGACGAACTATCGCGCGCTCGTGCGCGCGCTCAGCGGGCGCGGCCACGACGTGCTGTTCCTCGAGCGCGACGTGCCGTGGTACGCCGCGCATCGCGACCTGCCGCGGCCGCCGTGGGGCATGACGCGGCTGTACGGCTCGCTGGACGAGCTGCGCGGCGAGCACGAGGCGGCGGTCCGCCACGCCGACCTCGTCGTCGTCGGCTCCTACGTCCCGGACGGCGTCGCCGTCGGTGAGTGGGTCGTCGAGACGGCGTCGGGGCTGGCGGCGTTCTACGACATCGACACGCCCGTGACGCTCGCCAAGCTCGCGCGCGGCGACCACGAGTACCTCACGCCGCAGCTCGTGCGCGACTACCGCCTGTACCTGTCGTTCACCGGCGGCCCGACGCTGCGGCGGATCGAGCGCGAGCTCGGCTCGCCGTGCGCGCGCGCCTTCCACTGCCTCGTCGATCCCGACGCCTACCCGGTGCTCGACGTCGCGCCGCGCTGGGACCTCGGCTACCTCGGCACGTACTCCGCCGACCGCCAGCCGGCGCTCGAGCGGCTGCTGCTCGAGCCCGCGCGCCGCGACCCGGCGCTGCGCTGCGTCGTCGCCGGACCGCAGTACCCCGACGCGATCGACTGGCCGGCGAACGTCGAGCGCATCGAGCACCTGCCGCCGGCCGAGCACGCTGCGTTCTACGCCGCGCAGCGCTTCGCGCTGAACGTCACGCGCGCCGACATGCTGGTCGCCGGCTGGTCGCCGAGCGTGCGCCTGTTCGAGGCGGCGGCGTGCGCGGTGCCGGTGATCTCCGATCCGTGGGAGGGCCTGGAGACGTTCTTCGAGCCCGCCACGGAGATCGTCGTCGCCGGCGACGGCGCGGACGTGCGTCGCGCGCTGGCCGCGATCGACCAGCCGCGGCGGCGCGCGATCGGTCGCCGCGCGCGGCGGCGCGTGCTCGCCGAGCACACCGCGACGCACCGCGCGATCGAGCTCGAGGACCACGTCATGGCGGCGGTCTCGCACGCATGAGGACGCTGCAGTCCTTCGACGGGGCCGGCGC
The DNA here is from genome assembly GCA_033855155.1 of Solirubrobacteraceae bacterium. Taxonomy (GTDB): domain Bacteria; phylum Actinomycetota; class Thermoleophilia; order Solirubrobacterales; family Solirubrobacteraceae; genus CADCVQ01. The sequence continues at coordinate 8,936 of JAWVGK010000239.1, forward strand.
GGCGCCGCACCTCGCTCCGTGGTTTCACAACCTGCACCTGCCCGGCGGTCGGCGCACTGCGCCCGACCACCCGCTGGGCGACTTCCCGGCCTTCAAGTGGCGCGAGATCGCGCCGCACCTGCCGGAGAACCTGCGCGGCCGCCGCGCGCTGGACATCGGCTGCAACGCCGGCTTCTACAGCTTCGAGCTCGCGCGCCGCGGCGCCGACGTGCTCGCCGTCGACGTCGACGAGCACTACCTGCGCCAGGCACGCTGGGCCGCCGTCGAGCTCGGCCTGCAGGAGCGCATCGAGTTTCGCGCGTGCGGCGTCTACGACCTCGCCACCCTCGACGCCGACCCGTTCGACGTCGTGCTGTTCCTCGGCGTGCTCTATCACCTGCGCCATCCGCTGCTGGGGCTCGAAGCCGTCGCCGGCGTGACCGGCGACCTGCTCGTCGTGCAGACGCTGACGATGCCCGGCGAGGAGCGCGTGCAGGCGCCGCCCGACATGTCGATCGACGAGCGCGACGAGCTGCTGCGCCCCGGCTGGCCGGCGATGGCCTTCGTCGAGCGCGAGCTGGCCGGCGACCCGACGAACTGGTGGGCGCCGAACGCCGCCTGCGTCGAGGCGATGCTGCGCTCCTGCGGGCTGCGCGTCGAGGCGTGCCCGGGGCATGAGATGTGGCTCTGCCGGCCCGCGGATCACTGCTGAAGCTGGCGTGTATCGCACGTTTCGCCGCGCGTCGGCCACGGGTACCTCGCACGTGGCCATGGAGGCAGGACGCAGTGAAAGGCATCCGGCAGACCACATGAACGACACCCCGCGCACGCAGGCCGATCCGAAACTGACGCGGACGCGCAGCGGCGCCGCGCAGCGCCGCCAGATGCAGGCGGCGATGGCCGCGGCCGTGATGGCGCTGGGCTCGCAGGAGCGCCGCCGCATCGGTTGGCGCCCGCCGCTCGGCGGCCTGCTGTGATGCGCGTCGCCGGGGCCTGCTGATGCGCGTCGTCGTCACAGGAGCGACCGGCAACGTCGGGACGAGCCTGCTGCAGGCGCTCGCGCAGGACCCGTCCGTCGACGAGATCGTCGGCCTCGCGCGCCGGCGGCCCGAGCTCGAGCTGGCGCGCACGACGTGGGTCGCCGCCGACGTCGTCCGCGACGATCTCGAGGCCCACTTCCGCGGCGCCGACTGCGTCGTGCACCTCGCGTGGCTGATCCAGCCCTCGCGCGTGCGCCAGACGACGCGCGCCGTCAACGTCGACGGCAGCCGGCGCGTGTTCGAGGCCGCCGCAGCGGCCGGGGTGCCGAGCCTCGTCCATGCCTCGTCGGTCGGCGCCTACTCGCCGGGGCCGAAGGACCGGCGTGTCGACGAGAGCTGGCCGACCGGCGGCATCCCGACGTCGTTCTACTCGCGCGACAAGTCCGACGTCGAGCGGATCCTCGACACGTTCGAGCTCGCGCACCCGGACATGCGCGTCGTGCGCCTGCGGCCGGGCCTGATCTTCAAGGGCTCGGCGGCGTCGGGCATTCGCCGCCTGTTCGCCGGGCCGCTGCTGCCCTCGCCGCTGCTGCACCGCCGGCTGATCCCGATCGTCCCGGCGATCGACCGCCTGGTCTTTCAGGCCGTCCACTCGCTGGACGTCGGCGAGGCCTACCACCGCGCGGTCGTCTCCGACGTGCGCGGCGCGTTCAACGTCGCCGCCGAGCCGGTGCTCGATCCGCGGGAGCTCGGCCGCCTGCTCGGCGCGCGCCCGGTGCCCGTGTCCGCGCGCGTCCTGCGCGCCGCCGTCACCGCGAGCTGGAAGCTGCGCCTGCAGCCGACGCCGCCGGGCTGGCTGGACATGGCGCTGCAGGTCCCGCTGCTGGACGTCACGCGCGCGCACCGCGAGCTCGGCTGGACCGCGCGGCGCGACGCCGGCGAGGCGCTGCTGGAGCTGCTCGAGGGCATGCGCCGCGGCGACGGCGCCGCCACGCCGCCGCTGAAGCCCGGCGGCGACGGCGCAGCGCGCGTGCGCGAGCTGCTGACGGGCGTCGGCGCGCGCTCGCGCTGACGCGCTGGCGCGGGCCGCGGCACGGGTTCGAACCCACGACGTCCCGTGAGCCCGACGCTCACCGAAATCCACTTGCCAGCGGCGGGCGCGTGCTTTACGGTCAGTCAGGTCATGCGCACCGCCACGTTCACGTCGATGCTGATCCCCCAGGGCACCCCGATGGGTGCATGGGTCGCGGCGTGCGTCGTTGGCGAGCCGTTCGGCATCCGCCCCGTCGACCAGCTCAACGGCATCTAGCGGGAGGTCACTCACATGGCTCCCGCGACGATCGCGGGAGCTGCGCTTCGTTCGCCCACGGGCCGCGGAGCGGGGTGGGACCGCGACTCCATCATCATCGCCATCCAGGAGTGGGTGGCCACATACGGCGAGCCGCCGCGCGCGGCCGACTGGAACCCGTCCTCGGCGAAGTGGGCCGGGCAGCTGTGGCGCGTCGAGCGCTACCGCGCCGGCCGTGCGGACGGGTCGCCGTGGCCCGCGCTGAACACGGCCAAGCGCCCGTTCGGCGGGTCGCTGAACGCGGCGATCGCGGCGGCCGGATTCGAGCCGGCGAAGCCCGGTCCGCGGCGCCGCGGCGACGTCGATCCCGAGCAGGCGCACCGGGCCGAGATGAGCCCGGAGGGTCGCGCTATGGTCGCGGCGGCGCTCGCGCAGGCGCGCGAGGCCGAGCGGCGCGTCGCCGCCGTCGAGGCCCGCCTGGAGCGCGTGGACGAGCGTGCGCTGCGCCTGACGGCGGAGCGCGATGCCGCGCGCCGCGGCGCGGGCCGTGCGGCCGCGACGGCGACCGCCGAGCCGAAGGTCGTCCGTCGGCGCGTCGTCGACGACGCGGCGGTCGCGCGCGCCCAGCGCCGTACGGCCGCCGTCGAGGCGAAGGCCGGCGCGACCGTCCGCGCCGCGCGCGAGGAGACCGGCGAGGCGCGCATGGACGCGGCCGAGGCGCGCACGGCGGCCAAGCGGATGGCGGCGAAGCTCGAGCGCGCGGAGGCGACGATCGGGACGCTGCGCGACGAGCGCCGCGAGCTGCAGGCCGCCCAGGATCGCCTCTCCGACCGGCTCGTCGCCGCGCAGCGGCTGCTCGAGCGTGCGCGCGCGGAGGCCGAGCGGGTGCCGGAGGTCGTGACCGTGCGCGAGCGGGCGCCCGACGCGGCCGAGCTGCACGCCGCGCGGGCCGAGGCGACCAGCGGCCGCCGCGCCGCCGCGGAGGCCGAGCTGCGCGCCGCTCGTGCCGAGCGCGAGCTGCGCGAGACGGTCGCCGCGCTGCGTGGCGAGGCGCGCCGGCTGACCGCCGCCGAGCTCGCCGAGCTGCGCACGCGGGGCCCGGCCGGCCCCGCCGTCATGGCGGAGGCGCTGACGGTGCTCGCCGCGGCCCGGCGGTCGGGCAACCCGGCGCAGATGCAGGACGCGCTGCGGCGCGTCGCGCAGGCCGCCGTGACGTGGCAGGAGCGGATCCACTGATCCGCTCCTGCCGGTCCGGCCGTTTGGTGGTCTCACCGGTTGCCGCCGGAAGGCGTGCGGGCTAGGCTCGCGGGCGTGGTGACCGCGGACAGCGCACGCGCAGGCACGACGTGGCCGTAGCCCACGCCGCCGGCGGGCAGCGCAGCGCTCGCCTGCGCCACCGTCGCAACGTCCGCACGCTGACGCCGGGCCAGCTCGCGAGCTTCCGCAACGCGATCGCGGCGTCGCAGGCGATCAAGGACGACCGCGGCTATCTGCGCTGGGCGGGCATCCACGGGCTGCCGCTGCCGATCTCCTGCACGCACAACTCAGAGCTGTTCCTGCCCTGGCACCGCGCGTACCTGTACTTCTTCGAGAAGTCGCTGCAGGACCGCGTGCCGGGCGTGACGCTGCCGTGGTGGAACTGGACGATGCGCCACGGCGAGGGGCTGCCGCCGGCCTACAAGGCGGCCAAGTCCGCCGACGGCACGCCCAACCCGCTGCGCGGCTCGCCGATCCCGCCGGCCGGTCGCGGGCCGGGCGGGCCGTCGCGGACCACCCGCAACCCGGGCGCCTCCGGCGCGCCGCCCCTGCCGACGCTCGCCGACGTCAACCGCGTGCTCGCGCTGTCGGACTTCCTCGACTTCCAGAGCCAGCTCGAGGACATCCACAACGGCGTCCACGTCTGGGTCGGCGGCACGATGGGCTCGATCTCCACCTCCGCCTACGACCCGGTGTTCTGGGCGCACCACACGATGATCGACCGCATCTGGCGCCTGTGGCAGCTGCGCCACCCGGGCAGCGGACCGCCGCCGTCGCTGGTCAATCGCGCGCTGGCGCCGTTCGCGATGACCGTCCGCGACACGCTGGACATGGACACGCTCGGCTACGACTACGCGGTCACGACCGCCGCCACGGGCGGCACGGGCGGCACGAGCTGATGGTCGAGCGCTTCGTCTCGGACCCGATCGACCTGCCGGCACGCGACGGCGAGGGCGAGGCGCCGACCCGCGTCGACCTCGTCTTCTACGACGTCGACCACTCGGGGGCCTCCTACGAGGCGCGGGTCTTCCTCAACGCGCCCGACGCCGACGTCACGACCCCGCGCGACGACCCGCACTACGCCGGCTCGTACTGCATCTTCGGCCACGGCGGCTGCT
>JAWVGK010000240.1:0-5585 GCA_033855155.1 Solirubrobacteraceae bacterium
AGCGCGAGGATGCCCGTGTAGGCGTTGATCTTCGTGCCCAGCAGCGTCAGCGGATAGGTCGGCGCGAAGTCCTGCGACGCCGCCATCAGCGTCCCGACGGTCATGCCGATCGCCCAGCCGGCGACGAGCGCCCAGCGGTGCAGCCAGCGCGAGTACAGCCCGACGACGATCGCCGGCAGCGTCTGCAGGATCCACACGCCGCCCAGGAGCTGCAGCTCGATCGCGTACTTCGTCGGCAGCGTCACGATGATCACGAGCGCGCCGACCTTCACGAGCAGCGAGACGATCTTCGCCACGCGCGCCTCGTCGGCGTGCGACGCGCCCGGGCGCAGGTACTCCTTGTAGACGCTGCGGGTGAAGAGGTTCGCGGCCGCGATCGACATGACCGCCGCCGGCACGAGCGCGCCGATCGCGATCGCCGCGAACGCGATGCCGACGAACCACGACGGGAAGACGTCGAGGAACAGGTCGGGAATCGCGAAGTTCGGGTTCGACGGCTTGATGGCGCGCGCGATCGCCATGTAGCCGAGCAGCGCGATGAGGCCGAGCAGCAACGTGTAGGCCGGCAGCAGCGCGATGTTGCGGCGCACAGTCTGGGCGCTCTTGGCGCTCAGCACCGCGGTGATCGCGTGCGGATACAGAAACAGCGCCAGCGCCGAGCCGAAGGCGAGCGTCACGTAGGCGATCTGCGCGTCGGCGCCGGCCGGGATCAGCGCGCCGGGCTTCGGCGTGTGCGTCGGCAGCGCCTTCTCCGCGGCGTCGAACATCGTGCCGAAGCCGCCGATCTTCGACGGGATGTAGATCACCGCGACGATGATCGTCAGGTAGATCAGCGTGTCCTTGACGACCGCGATCAGGGCCGGCGCGCGCAGCCCCGACTGGTAGGTGTAGGCGGCGAGGACCACGAACGCGATCACCAGCGGCCAGTCGCCGTCGACGCCGAGCGCGCCGAGCACGACCTGCATGCCGACGAGCTGCAGCGCGATGTACGGCATCGTCGCGAGCAGGCCCGTCAGCGCGACGAGGAGCGCCAGCGGCCGCGAGCCGTAGCGCCCGCGGACGAAGTCGGCCGGCGTGACGTAGCCGTGCGCGCGGCAGACCGTCCACAGTCGCGGCAGGACCACGAAGACCAGCGGATACACGACGATCGTGTACGGCAGCGCGAAGAAGCCGATCGCGCCGGCGCCGAACACGAGCGCCGGCACGGCGATGAACGTGTACGCCGTGTAGAGGTCGCCGCCGAGCAGAAACCACGTCACGAGCGTCCCGAAGCGCCGCCCGCCGAGGCCCCACTCGTCGAGGTGGTCGAGCTTCGCGGGCCGCCAGCGCGCGGCCACGAAGCCGAGCACGGTGACGAGCGCGAACAGGGCCACGAAGATCGTCAGCGCGGTCGCGTTCGTGCCGTGCGCCTCCTGGGCGACCGCGGAGATCATCGATCGCCGCGCGTCGCGAGGTAGACGACGAGCGTCACCAGCGCCGCGCCGAGGACCCAGGCGAACTGATACCAGTAGAAGAACGGGAAGCCCACCAGCTCGGGGTCATGGCGGGCGTACAGCGGCGGGTAGGCGAGCCCGAGCACCGGCAGTGCCAGCAGCGCATACCACCATCGGCTGGGCCGTCCCCGCATCGCAGGCGCATTCGTACCCCGCGCGGCGGGCCGTCGAACGCGCCGAGTCGCGTCCGATCGCCGGCCGCCGCGGGCCGGTGGCGCGTCGTCGGACGACCGACCGCGGCGGACCGCCGAGGTCGAAAAATGGCCCGCAGACATTTGCCTGCGCCGCGCAACAGGAGTAGCTTCGCCACACGACGAAGCGTCGTGGTCCGTGGGCGGCGGAGTCCGCCGCGGATCGTCGCCGCGAACCGTAGTGGGTGCCTTGACGATGCAGGACAGGGGGACAACGACATGCCAGTGACCAGCTTGGGAACCAACCGCCTCGGTGGACAGAGCGCGCCTGCCGGTGCGGCTCCTGCGCCAGCCCCTTCGAGCTCCGCATCGGGCTCGGTCGGGCACGGCACGATCCGCCTACGCGGCGCCGCCACGCCGACGTACGCGACGCCCCCCGAGGAGCCGGCATCGCCGCCCGCCTCCGATCCCGCGCCCACCGGCGTCGGGCACGGCACGATCCGCCTGCGCGGCTGAGCGAGCACCCTCCGGCCCGCGCACCCGCCTCACCGGGTGCGCACGCGGCCGCCGGGGCCTGCGCCGTCGCTTCGCGTGACGGTGCGCGTTCCGGCGAGCTGGTCGTGACGTGCATGCGGTCGCGCGCGGAACTCGTGGTGGCTCGACGACGACGACGCCTGCGTCGCTCGTCGACGCGAAGGAGCAGCGGTTCGCCGCCGTAGCGGCTGGTTGCCCGGGTCAGGGTAGGACGGCCTCCCAGCAGACGGGCAGAGGGTTGACGCCGTACACGGTCATGGTGGTCTGGTAGGTGAGCGCCGCCGGTGCGGCGGCGAGTCGCAGGGTCGGGATGCGCCGAAACAGGCGAGGTAGAGCGATCTGGAGCTCAGCGCGGGCGAGGTGCTGGCCCAGGCAGACATGGGGGCCATGCCCGAACGCGACGTGACGTGGCCGTCCGTGCCGTGGGACGACGAGTGCCGGGTCGTGGTTGGCCGCCGGGATGGACAAGACGACGTAGTCGCCGGCTTCGAGCTCGTGCTCGCCCAGCTTCGTGTCGTGGGTGGCGCGACGCACGACGCCGTACTGCACGATGGCCAGGTCGCGGAGCGCTTCCTCGATCGTGTCGTCGGCGACGTCCACGACGGTGCGGGCGGGCTCGTGCTGGAGGAGCCATACGATCGTGAGCGACATCATGTTCGCGGTGGTCTCTTGACCGGCGACCAGCAGCGTCGATGCGAGGGTGGTGAGCTCCTCGGTGGTGAGCGGGTCGGCGTGGTTGGCGTTGTCACGCACGAGCCTGCCGATGATGTTGTCGCCGGGCCGGCGTAGTTCGGCGCGGACCCGATCTGCGAGGTAGTCGTGAATTGCAGCGTCGGCGTCGCGGCGTTGCTGAGGAGTGGCTCCGAGGTCGTTGATCTGGGCGGCGAGCAGGTAGAACGCGGCTCGGTCGGAGGTCGGCATGCCGAGGAGTTCGCAGATGGCCAATGCCGCGACCGGCAGCGCGAAGGCGTCATAGAGGTCGACGGGGATGTCGGCCGCTCGGAGCATGTCGATCTGGCCGTCGACGATGCCCTCCAGATACGGGCGGTAGGCATCCATGCGGCTCGCGGTGAATTCCTTGGCAAGGCGACGCCGGAGCCGGCCATGGGTGGGGCCGTCGGAGCGTATGAGCGATCCGGGCTCCGGTGGCGTGCCGAGATCCCAGCTGTCCGTGAGGTGCCCGAACGGCGCGTCGACGGAGCTGAAGCCGGTGGCGTCGGCCAGCACCCGCCGCACATCGTCGTATCGGGTCACCAGCCACGCGTCGATGCCGCGCGGACAGCGGACCTTCGCCACGGGTCGGCTTGTCCGGAGGCACGCGAGCAGGGGCGGCTGCTCCAGCGGCAATTCCGGAGGCCGCGGCATCAGGAGATCGGGAGGCACGTCCGCGGGAGGCACGTCCGCGGTGGTCGCCGAACGGGAGTCGACGCTCGCGAGGCCGGCGTGACCAGTTGGCTCAGGGGTGTGCGGGCGATCCAGTCCGCCGTCGCGTGATCGCTTCATCCGTTGCCCTCGAGTGTCGCCGGCCGGGGGCGAGGCGTGATCATCGGAAATCGCCAAGCAGTGAGCAGTGCGGTGCTTCCCAGCAGCACAGCCGCCAGCGTGAAGGGGAGCAGGACGTTTAGGCCGTCGGTCGCCCGCGCCAGCGTGACGTACAGGGCGGCGCCAAGCGCACCTGCGAACTGCGCGGTCGTGTTCACCAGTCCCGAGGCCACGCCCCGCTGGTGCTCCGATGCGTTGACCGTAGCGACGGCCACGGTGGTGAGGAGGACGAGCACGAAGCCGCCGCCGACGCAGAGCATGCCCGGAAGCAGGCCGGTGACATAGCTGCTGGAGCGTTGCAGTTGGCTGAGTAGTCCCAGACCTACGCTGACGACGATCAGCCCGGCTATCAGCAGCGTCCGCGTGGAGTAGCGGCGTTGCAGCCAGGGGCCGGCGGGAGCGGCGGCGGCAGCGATCAGGGCGAGCGGCAAGAACGCCATCCCGGTCCGCAGCGGTGAGTAGTCGGCCACGTGTTGCAGGAACAGCGAGATCACCAACCAGACGCCACTGGTCGCCGCGATCCCGAAGGCGAGCATGACGACGTTGGCGGCGATCACGCCCGGCACGGCGAACAGACGGGTGGGCACGAGCGGATCCGGAGATCGACGTTCGCCGAGCACGAACATCACCGTCAAGGCAGCGCCGGCCGTCGCTGCGGCCCAGGTACCGGGCGACATCCAGCCGTAGGTTGGTCCCCAAGAGAGCGCGAACATCCAGGCGCTCGCCGCGCTCGTGGCGAGCACTGCGCCGCCGATGCCGACGCCGCGCAAACCGCGGCCCGCGGCGCCGGGGGGTGTCATGGCCACGGACATGCGGAACGTGCCGATCGCGGCCACGGCGCACAGCGGTACGTTCACGAGCAGCACAGCCCGCCACGAGAGCCACTGCACGAGCACGCCGCCGAGGATCGCGCCGCAGGCGAAACCGATCGATCCGGTGGCCGACCACCGGCTGAGCATCCGTCGCCGCGGCGTCTGATCAGTGAACAGCCGTGTGATCAAGGCCAGCGCGGTCGAGGTGAGCAGCGCCGCGCCGAGCCCCTGCCCACCGCGTGCCGCGATCAACATGGCGGGCGACCACGCAAGCCCCCCGACTGCCGACGCGACCGCGAACACGATCAGACCGGCTCGGAGCAATCGGCGGGCGTCGAGCACATCGCTCAGCCGACCGCTCAGCAGCAGGAACCCGCCCAAGACCAGGAGGTACGCGGTGACCACCGACTGAACGCCGGCCCTCGTCATCTCTAGCTCGCGCTGCATGTCCGGCAGAGCCACGTTGACGATCGACGTGTCTAGCGTGGTCATGAACTGGGCGGCCACGAGCGTTACCACCACCCAGCCTGACGGCGCCATCGCGGACTCCCGTGGCGCAGTGCCGGCGTCTGGTTCGCTCATGTGGCTGCGCTGACGACGCAGGCGCCCGGCAACCCGCGCTGGTCAGCGATCGGCCATGCTCGCGGCGAGGGACCCAACGCGACCGGCTCGCGGATCTGCAGCGCGCACCGATCGACGGCGGCGGAGCTGTCTTCACCCGGAGATGGATGCCCGCGGCAGGAGTTCGTCCACACCCCGGGCCACGTCGCCTGCGACTGCGCCCTGCGGGTCAAGAGCAGCTGGTCGTCAGGCCCGAACACATAGCAGGAGAACGCGAGGCGAAGCGGAGTGTGCTCATCGTGGACGTCCCCCTTGGGCGCGCACCCCCTCGCCCGCCCTCGCTCGTCGACGAGCACTACCCGCTCGCTCATTGGTCGACCTGCGTGCTCATTGGTCAACCTCTTGCTGCTGGCGCGGATAGCGTCGCGCCGGGGTCGACCACCGTCGGGAGAGGGCCAAGCTCGCTTGCCCGGTCGAGGGCCACTGTGAGACCAGCCCCTCCCGGCGGTGGC
>JAWVGK010000241.1:0-4381 GCA_033855155.1 Solirubrobacteraceae bacterium
CCTCGACCTCCCGCGGGAGGTCGGCGAGGACGAGCGGGAGGGTCTGCTCCTCGTCGAAGCAGGGGATCTGGATGATCAGCTTCATGCGCCTGGTCGGCATGGGATCCTAACGGCCATCGCCTCGTCACCAGTGCCCAGCGTTCACAGCACGGCTGCCGTCGCGTCGCCGCCGCCCGTCGAGGCCCCCTCGGCGCGCCGGCGGACGGCCGCCCTGACGACGGCGGTCGCCGAGCGCGTCGCTTTCGGCGCGCTCGCGCTGCTGTCGCTCGTCGGCTTCCTCGTCTATCCGACCTATCCGAACTACGACTCGTACTACTCGCTGCTGTGGGGGCGCGAGCTGCTGGCGCTCGACCCGTTGTCCTTCGAGGCCTACCGCGCGCCGACCGAGCATCCGCTGGCGATCGCCTTCGGCGCGCTGCTGACGCCGCTGGGCGCCATCGCCGATCGCGTCATGGTCGCCTTCGCCGTGCTGTCGTTCATCCTGCTGGTGACCGGCATCTACGTGCTCGCCAAGCACGCCTTCACGCCGCTCGTCGGCTTCTCCGCGGCGCTGCTGCTCGCGACGCGCTTCGACTTCCCGTTTCTCGCCGCGCGCGGCTACATCGACATCCCGTATCTCGCGGTCGTCATCTGGGCGGCGGTCGTCGAGGCGCGCGCGCCGCGCCGGCGACCGGTCGTCGTGCTGGCGCTGCTCGCGGCCGCGGGGCTCATGCGCCCCGAGGCGTGGCTGCTGGCCGGGCTGTACTGGCTGTGGCTCGTCCCGCGCGCGAGCTGGGCGCAACGCGCGCGCTGGGCGGTGCTCGCGGCGGTCGGCCCGCTCGTGTGGGCGGCGGTCGACTTCGCCGTCACCGGCCAGCCGCTGTACTCGCTGACGGCGACCGGCGACCTCGCCAACGAGCTCGGGCGCAACAAGGGCCTGTCGGCGGTGCCCGCGGCGCTGTACTCGTATCTCATCGGGCTGACGAAGTTCCCGGTGTTCGTCGCCGGCGCGCTCGGGCTCGTGCTCGCGATCGTGCTGACGCCGCGTCGCGCCGCCATGCCGCTGGCGCTGTTCGCCGCCGGGCTCGGGACGTTCGCGATGGTCGGCATCGCCGGGCTGTCGGTGATCGACCGCTACCTGCTCGTGCCGTCGCTGTGCGTGATGGTCTTCGCCGCCGTCTTCCTCGCCGGCTGGACGATGCTGCGCGAGGGCAGCGCCTGGCGGCGTGTCTGGGCGCTGAGCGCGGCCGCGCTGGTGATCTTCGGGATCGTCTTCACGGCGACGCGCGTTAACCTCAACCAGCTCGACACCGAGCTGCGCTTCCGCGGCGACGCGCATCAGGCGCTGGAGCAGGTGCTGAGCGCTCCGCCGGTCGTCTCGGCGCTGCACTGCGGGCCCGTCTACGTGCCAAACCACAAGCTCATCCCCGACGTGCGTTGGATCCTCGACCGCTCGCGGACGGGCGTGCTCGCGCGGTCGAGCTTTCGCACGGCGGCGCGGCCGAATCCGCCGCCGCCCCGGCGCGGCGTCGTGATCCTCGTGCACACGCGCATCGCGCTGTTCAAGCAGGCGCTCGTGACCCAGCACGACGACGCCCGCGACAACCTCCCACCGCCAGGCTTCAAGCGTGCGGCGACGAGCCGGCACTACGCCGCCTATGTCCATTGCTGAGCCCCCGGCCCGCGAGGCCGGCATGCGCGACGACGGCCACGCGCCGTACGAGCAGGACGTGACGGCGCCGGCGTTCGGCGGGCGCCTGCTCGCACCCGAGCGGCTGTGGTGGGGCCTGGCCGTCGCCGTGCTGCTGGCGTTCGCGTTCGGCCTGCGGATCTGGGGCGTCGACCACGGCCTGCCCTACGCCTACAACGCCGACGAGAACGCGCACTTCGTCACGCGCGCGATCGGGCTCTTCGGGCACGGCTGGGATCCGAACTACTACGTCAACCCGCCGGCCTACACGTACCTCGCGCACCTGCTGCTCGGCGCCTGGTACGGCGGCCGCGAGGGCGTCTCGCAGGCGTTCGCGGCCGACCCGACGCAGATCTGGGTGCTGTCGCGCGTGCTCGCCGCCTTCCTCGGGACGCTCGCGATCTGGCTGACGTACCTCGCGGGCACGCGCTTCGTCGACCGCCGCGTCGGCCTGCTGGCGGCGGGCATCTTCACCGTCGCGTTCCTGCCGGTCTTCTACTCCAAGCTCGCGCTCAACGACGTCCCGACGCTCGCGCCGCTGTGCCTGGCGCTGTGGGGGACGGCGGGCGTCATGCGCTTCGGGCGCCGGCGCGACTACGTCGCGGCCGGGATCGGCCTCGGCCTGGCGTGCGCGACGAAGTACACCGGCGGGATCGTGCTCGTGCCGTTGATCGCCGCGACCGCCGTGCGGCTCACGGCGCCGGGCGGGCGCGCCGCGGCAGCGCGCGGGATCGTGCTCGCGGGCGTCGTGGCGCTCGTCGCGTTCCTCGTCGCCAACCCCTACGCGCTGCTGAACTGGGACGCCTTCACCAACGGCCTCACGCACCAGTCCGACGCCTCCGGCGACGCCGCCGGCAAGCTCGGCCTGACGCAGCGCAACGGCTACGCCTACTACCTGTGGTCCTTCGGCTGGGGCCTGGGCTGGATCCCGCTGCTGTTCGCCGTCGCCGGTGCGGTGCGGCTGTGGTTCGACGAGCGCCGGCTGGTCTGGGTGCTGGCGCCGGTGGTCGCGCTGTTCGTGCTCTTCATGGGCTCGCAGGAGCGCTACTTCGGGCGCTGGCTGATGCCGGTGTTCCCGTTCGTCTGCATCCTCGCGGCGTACGCGGCGTTCGAGCTCGCCGATCGCGGCGCGCGCTCGTGGCCGGCGCTGAAGCCGACGTTCGTCGTCGCGGTCGTCGTCGCGGTCTGCGGGCAGGGCTTCGTCTACTCGCTGCACTCCGGGCTCGTGCTGTCGCGCGAGGACACGCGCAACCTCGCCCGCCAGTGGATGGTCTCGCACGTCCCGCTGGGCTCGAAGGTCGTCGTCGAGCCGGTCGTGCCGGACCTCTGGGCGCAGGACATCGGCGACCCGACGCCGCTGACGACCAACGGCTATCGCTGGGTCAAGTACCCGCTGAGCAAGTCGACGATCGACCCCAAGACCGCTCAGCCGTTCCGCGACGGCCTCGCGCAGCTCGTCAACATCGAGGACTTCGAGCGCGTGCTGACGCCGGAGCTCGTGTCGACGTTCGAGCGCCAGCGCTACTGCTGGGTCGTCGTCGGCTCGACGCAGCGCGGGCGCGCCGAGGCGCAGCCCGGCGCCGTGCCGCGCGCGCTGGAGTACTACCGCGAGCTCGAGCGCCGCTCGACGGTCGCGCACGAGGTGTCGCCGTACGCCCCGGGCAAGGGCCCCGTCGCGTTCAACTTCGACTGGACGTTCGACTACTACCCGCTGGCCTACACGCGGCCCGGGCCGCAGATGACGATCTACCGCCTGCACGGCGGGCAGTGCGCGACGCCGTAGGGCGCCCGCGGCGCTCGCGAGCGTCGGGCGTATGCTGCGCGCATGTCCGTGCTGACGGCTGAGGATCACGACCACCTCGACCGCGCGATCGAGCTCGCCGGGTTCGGGCTCGGGCGCGTGCATCCCAACCCGCAGGTGGGCGCGCTCATCGTGCGCGACGGCGTCGTCCTCGGCGAGGGCTGGCACGAGGAGCACGGCGGGGCGCATGCCGAGGTCAACGCGTTCGCGGACACCGCGGCCTCCGGCGCAAGCTGCGCGGGCGCGACGCTGTACGTCTCGATGGAGCCCTGCTGCCACCACGGCAAGACGCCGCCGTGCACCGACGCGATCCTGGCCGCCGGCGTGACGCGCGTCGTCGTCGCGTCCGACGACCCGAGCGCCAAGGCGTCGGGCCGCGGGCTGGGGATCCTGCGCGACGAGGGCGTCGAGGTCGAGGTCGCCGACGGCGAGATCGCCAAGCGTGCGCGGCTGCTCAACCAGCCCTTCCGCAAGCACGCCCGCACGGGGCGCCCGTGGGTGCTGTTCAAGTCCGCGATGACGCTCGACGGCAAGGTCGCGACGCGCACCGGCGACTCGAAGTGGATCTCCGACGAGTCCAGCCGCGCCCGCGCGCATCGCTGGCGCGCGAGCGTCGACGCCGTCGTCGTCGGCATCGGCACCGCGATCGCCGACGACCCGGCCCTGACCGCGCGCGTCGACGGCGTCCATCACCAGCCGCGCCACGTCGTCTTCGACGCGACCGCGCGCCTGCCGCTGGACTCGCAGCTCGTCAGCACCGCGCCGCGGCTGCCGCTGACCGTCGTCGTCTCGCGCGCCGCGGGGCGCTCGGCGACCGAGGCGCTGGAGCTGTCGGGCGCCGACGTGCTCGTCGCGACCGGCGAGAACGAGCCCGCGCGCGTGCGCTCGGCGCTCGACCAGCTCGGCTCGGC
>JAWVGK010000242.1:0-2509 GCA_033855155.1 Solirubrobacteraceae bacterium
CGCCGCTCGAGCCTCGCGACCTGATGCACGCGGCCGCGGGCCGGGTTCCAGCCGCCCTTGAAGTACACCGCGAAGCGCGGGCGCGCGGCGGCCGGGATGCCCCAGCTCTGCTCGGATGCGATCGCGCTGAGCAGCCGGCGCGCGTAGCGCCGGGAACCGGCCGGGATCAGACCCTCCTGGTCGTAGAAGAAGCGCGCCTGGTCGGCCGCCGAGATCAGCGTGCCGCCCCACACCGGCGACGGGGCGAAGTCGGTCATCCGCGCGCGGCGCGCGAGCCGGCGCAGCCCGTCCTGACCGACGACCGAGAAGATCGCCGACGCCGCACCGTTGTCGGAGAGCTGGATCATCGGGCCGAGCTTCGCGCGCGCGGGGGCGTCGAGCCCGGCGTGGCGCCCGTCCAGGCGGCGCAGGTACGCGACGAGCAGCATTGCCTTGACGACGCTCGCCGACGCGAAGCGCGCGTGCATGTGCGAGCCGCGCAGCCCGCCCGCGGTGTCGACGACCGCGAACGCCGTGCGGCCCGCGCGGCCGCGCAGATAGCGGCGCGCGGCGGCGACGGCGTCAGCGTGCGGGATCGCGAGCTCGCCGCTGCCATCGCCGTCGAAGGCCAGGCCGCCGGGGCGCGTGCCGGGGCGCAAGCCGCGCCGCGGGCAGCGCGCCGCGACGGCGGGCGGCCCCGCGCCCGCGAGGTCGCGCGGCTCCAGACAGGCGCGAAACGCGAAGCGGCGCGACGGCGGCGCGACATCCGCAGAGGCGGTCGTCTCACCCGGCCGCGGCTCGCGCGCGAGCGTTGTCGCGACCAGTTCGAGCCTGCTGCGTCCTAGCACGTCGCGCAGCCGCGCTCGGGGCCGTGAGCGGTCGCGGGTCGTGACTTCGAGGCCGGTTTGGTCGAGATCCGAAAAAGGCGTGCCGAGCGCGCCTTTCTCGCGCCTCGGCTGCGGCGGTGGCAGCTCCCGCGCGCGGACGTACCAGAAGACCCGCTCGCCGCCCCAGCGGAAGTGCTCCGAGTGGCGCAGCTCGAGCGTCAGCCGTACGCGTCCGGGGCGCAGCTTGCGGCTGCGCACGACCGCGCGCGGCGCAACCCAGACGTCGATGACCGGCGCCGGCGCGGGCTCGATCCCGGCGCGCGGCTCGATCACGCGATAACGCGCGTTGCGGGCGGGGCGCAGGCCTGCGAACGCGTACGTGCCGTCGGCGCCGGTCGTCGCGGACGCGACGTCGACGAAGCCAGGGTACGGGAAGAGGTCCTCCTGCAGCTGCGCCGGAACCCCCGCGCGCGGCTCGCCCGCGGCGTCCACGAGCGTGCCGCCGATCGTCGTCGCGTCGCCGAAGCGCAGCGCCGCGGGGACCGCCACCGGCGCCGGCACGACCGCGGTGCCGGCCGCCCGCGCCGGCACGATTGCGACGCCGGCCGCCGAAGGCGCCGGCACAAACGCGGAGTCTGCCGCCGACGGCGCTCGCCCGGCCGCCACACCCGTGGGGGCGACCGCCGCAGGCGCCCGTACGAGCGCGGGGCCGGCCGCCGAAGGCGCCCGCCCGGCCGCCACACGCGCCGCCCCGAACGCGGGGCCGGCCGCCGCACGCGCCCGCACGAACACGGGGCCGGCCACCGGCGCGGCGGGCACGGCCACCGGCGCCCCCAACGCGGCCGCCACCGCAGGCGCAGCCAGCACGATCCACATGCAGCCGATCGCGCCGGCGCGCAGCGGACCGCGGGCGACCCTCACATCGCCTCGTCCTCGAGGATCGCGTTCGCTGCGCTGGCGGGATCCAGGCGCCGCGCGACGACGTCGTCGATCAGCCCGTCGAACGCCGAGTCGAGCTGCAGCCGCGCCTCCAGGCGGCGGCGCAGCTTCGTCGTCGCGAGCGCGATGACCTCGTTGCGCAGGTTGCGCCGGCGGCGCGCCGACAGCGTGCCCATCGCCTCGATGTGCGCGCGGTGCTCGAGCAGCTTCACGACGAGCTCGTCGACGCCGCGGCCCTCCGTCGCCTCGGTCTGGACGATCGGCACCTTCCAGTCGCCCTGCGGCGCGAGCGACAGCACGCCGCGGATCTCGCGCACCATCGTCTGGGTCATCGGGTGATCGGCCTTGTTGACGACGATGATGTCGGGGATCTCCATGATGCCAGCCTTCAGCGCCTGCACGGAGTCGCCGCCGCCCGGCATCAGCACGAGCACGACGGTGTCGGCGTGGTCGATGATGTCGATCTCCGCCTGGCCGACGCCGACGGTCTCGAGCAGGACGTCCTCGCGGCCGGCAGCGTCCATCAGCAGCGCGGCCTGCAGCGACGCCTCCGACAGCCCGCCCAGCGCGCCGCGGTTGGCCATCGAGCGGATGAACACGCCGGGGTCGAGGAAGTGCTCGGTGAGGCGGATGCGATCGCCGAGCAGCGCGCCGTGCGTGAACGGCGACGACGGGTCGATCGACAGCACGGCGACCGTCCGGCCGGCCGCGCGCCGGTTGGCGACGACCGCGCCGATCAGCGTCGACTTGCCGGCGCCCGGCGC
>JAWVGK010000243.1:0-6095 GCA_033855155.1 Solirubrobacteraceae bacterium
CGCGCGGGCGACGCGGGCTCTGCTACGGCACGAGCGCCACGCGCACCTGCACGATGCACGCCAGCGAGCCGTCCTTCGCGGACGCGGCGACGGCCTCGACCGTGCCCGCCTGCGCCGACGCGATCCCCGCGTAGGCGACCCGCACGTCCCACGGCCCGCGTGCCGTCACGATCCGGCGTCCGACGACGCGGCCCGTCGCGTCGCGCACGCGCAGCACGAAGGACCCCTCGAACAGCTCGCGCTCGATCCCGCGGACGCGGAAGCGCCGGCCCGTGCGCGAGATGCTCGAAAGCGTCAGGCAGCGGTCGACGCCGCTGCGGATCTCCGCAGCCGTCGTGCTCGGCGGCGCACTGCGGTAGAGGTCGATCACGAGCCGCTCGGGGTCGTGCAGCGCCGACAGGCGCACGTACTTGAAGCGGCCCTTCGCGAACGTCAGGCGGACGCTCGCGCGGTTGGCGCCGGCGAGGCCGACGCGGGCGCGCACGCCCTGAAAGCTGCGGACGCGCGCCGGCGCGACGATGCCCGCACGCCTGATGTCGACGCGCCCGCTGCCGTCGCGCACGGCGGGGTCGGTGGCGTCGGCCTCGTTGCCGTCGAAGCGGCCACCGCTGAAGTCGACCACGACGCGCACGAACGCCGGCTGGGCGCCGACGCGCACGTCGGAGACCGTCAGCGCGGCCGACGCCGAGGCGGGCGCCGCGCCCAGCACGAGCAGGGCGAGCGTCGCGAGGCGAAGCATGATCGTCCGCACCAGCATGAACCTCCCAAACGTTGGAGCAAAGGTGATAGTTGCGCGGCCCGCGACTACATTGACGCCGTGCTGCTTGGTGTCGACGTCGGCGGGACCTTCACCGACGCGGTGCTCGCGACGGGCGGACGGCTCGTCACGGCGAAGTCGCCGACGACGCCGGCCGACCAGTCCGAGGGCGTCATGGCGGCGGTCGCCGAGGCTCTCGAGCGCGCGGACGCCAGCGCCGCCGACGTCGAGCTGTTCGCGCACGGCATGACGGTCGCGACGAACGCGCTGCTCGAGGGCCGCGGGGCGCGCACGGTGCTCGTCGCGACGGAGGGCTTCACCGACGTCGTCGAGCTCGGCCGCCAGGCGCGCGCGGACCTCTACCGCCTGTGCGCGGCGCGCCCGGCGCCGCTCGTCGCGCCCGAGCTGCGCGTCGCGGCGCCCGAGCGCATGGGTCCCGGCGGCGTGCTGCGCGCGCTCGAGGATCCTGCCGCGCTCGCCGAGCGGGTCGCCGCGCACGATCCCGAGGCGGTCGCGGTCGTCCTGCTGCACGCCTACGCGCACCCCGAGCACGAGCTGGCGATCGGCGACGCGCTGGCGGCGCGCCTGCCCGACGTCCACGTCTCGCTGTCGCACGACGTCGTCGGCACGTTTCGCGAGTACGAGCGCGCCGCGACGACCGAGGTCGACGCCGCGCTGTCGCCGCTGCTCGCGCGCTACCTGGGCCGGTTGCTGCAGCGCGCGTCCGACGCCGGGCTGCCCAAGCCGCGCATCATGCAGTCCAGCGGCGGCCTCGCAGCCGCGAGCCTCGCCGCCCGCCACGCGGCCTTCACCGTCCTGTCGGGGCCAGCGGGCGGCGCCGCCGCGGCCGCGCTCGTCGCCCGCCGCAGCGGCCATCGCGACCTCGTCTGCTTCGACATGGGCGGCACGTCGTGCGACGTCTGCGTCGTCGAGGACGGCGCGGTGCGCGAGACCGCCGGGCGCGAGGTCGGGGGGCGCCCGCTCGCGCTGGCGATGGTCGACATCCACACGGTCGGCGCGGGCGGCGGCTCGATCGCCTGGCGCGATCCCGGCGGCGCGCTGCGCGTTGGCCCGCGCAGCGCCGGCGCGGACCCCGGACCGGCGTGCTACGGGCGCGGCGGCGAGGAGCCGACCGTCACCGATGCGAACCTCCTGCTCGGGCGCCTCGACGCCGGCGGCCAGCTCGCGGGCGGGGTCGCGCTCGATCGCGAGGCGGCGCAGCGGGCCGTGGCCGGGCTCGCGTCGCGCCTGCAGCTCGAGCCGGTCGCCTGCGCGGAGGGGATCGTGCGCGTCGCGAACGCCGAGATGGTGCGCGCGCTGCGCGTCATGACGGTGCAGCAGGGCATCGATCCGCGCGCCTTCGCGCTGCTGGCCTTCGGCGGCGCCGGACCGCTACACGCCGCCGCGATCGCCGGCGAGCTGGGGATGTCGACGATCCTCTGCCCGCGCGCGTCGGGCGTCCTGAGCGCGCTCGGGCTGGCGGCGGCCGACCGCCGCGCGACCGAGCAGCGCACGGTCCTGCTCGCCGGCGACGAGCTCACCGACGGCGCGCTCTCGCAGGCGCGAGCGGAGCTCCTGGACGCGGCGCACGCGACGCTCGCCGCGGCCGGCGACGCGGGCGCCCGCAGCGCCGTCGCCTACGACGTGCGCTATCGCGGCCAGGCCCACGAGCTGACCGTGCGCGACCTCGACGACCCCGCCGTCGGCGCGCTGCGCGCCGCGTTCGAGGACCTGCACGACGAGCGCTACGGCTACCGCGACGCGGACGCGCCGATCGAGGTCGTCACGATCCGCGCGACCGCCAGCGAGCCGGGGCCCGAGCTCGACCTCGCGGCGGGCGAGGGCGCCGCCGCCTGCGAGCGCTCGCGGCGCGCGGTGATCTTCGACGGCGAATCCGAGGACGCCGAGATCCTGCGCGGCGAGCCCGCGCGGGGCGAGCGCATCGCCGGCCCGGCGGTCTGCGAGCTGCCGGAGACGACGCTCGTCGTGCCACCCGGCTGGGCGGGGACGGTCGACGACGCCGGCACGATCGTGCTCGAGCGCGCGCCAGACCGACGATGAGCCTCGACGCGATCGACCTGCAGGTCGCCGCGGGCGCGCTGCGCGCCGCCTGCGAGGAGATGGGCGCGACGCTCGTGCGCAGCGCGCACTCGGCGAACATCAAGGAGCGCCGCGACTGCTCGACGGCGCTGTTCGACCCGTCGGGCGAGATGGTGATGCAGGCCGAGCACATCCCCGTGCACCTCGGCGCGATGCCGGCCGCCGTCGCCGCGGTGCTCGGCGAGGACCACCGCGACGGCCGGCCGTGGATCCTCAACGACCCCTACCGCGGCGGCACGCACCTGCCCGACATCACGGTCGTCACGCCGATCCTGCTCGACGGCGAGCCGCTCGGCTTCGCGGCCAGCCGCGCGCACCACGCCGACGTCGGCGGCCGCGTGCCCGGCTCGATGCCGGCCGACTCGACGACGCTCGACGAGGAGGGCGTCGTGATCGCCCCGCGCCCGCTCGACGAGGCCGCGATCGAGGAGCTCGTCGCGCAGATGCGCCAGCCCGAGCAGCGCCGCGCGGACCTGCGGGCGCAGCTGGCCGCGAACCGCACGGGCGCGCGTCGCCTGGTCGAGCTCGCCGAGCGCCTCGGCCGCGACGCGCTGCACGAGGCGACGGCCGCCGTGCTCGACTACGCCGAGCGGCGCACGCGCGCCTGCATCGCCGCGCTGCCCGACGGCCCGCGCGAGGCCGTCGACGTGCTCGAGGCGCGCGAGGGCGACCTCGAGCTGCGTCTCGTCGCCACCGTCCGCGGCGACGCGCTGACGCTCAACTTCAGCGGCAGCGCCGCGCAGCACCCCGGCAACCTCAACTGCCCGCTGGCCGTCACGCGCTCGGCGGCGTACTTCGCCGTGCGCGTGCTGACGGACCCCGACGTGCCGCCGAGCGCCGGCGCCTACCGCCCGATCGAGGTCGTCGCGCCCGCGGGATCGCTGCTGAACGCGCGCGCGCCGGCGGCCGTGGCAGGCGGCAACGTCGAGACCTCCAGCCGCGTCGCCGACCTCGTCCTCGCGGCGTTCGGCCGCGCGCTCGGACAGGGCACGATGAACAACCTGACGCTCGGCACGGAGGACTTCACGTACTACGAGACGCTCGGCGGCGGGCAGGGCGCGTGCCCGGACGCCGACGGCCCGAGCGGCGTCCACGTCGCGATGTCCAACACGCTCAACACGCCCGTCGAGGCGCTCGAGCTCGAGTTCCCGCTGCGCGTGACGCGCTACGAGATCCGACGCGGCACCGGCGGCGCGGGCGCGCATCGCGGCGGCGACGGCGTCGTGCGCGAGCTTGAGGCGCTCGCGCCGATGGCCTACTCGCTGATCACCGAACGCCGCCGCCACGCTCCCGCCGGCGCGGCGGGCGGCGAGCCCGGGGGCCGCGGGCGCAACCTGCTCAACGGCGACGAGCTGCCGGCGAAGGCGACCGGCGACCTCGTCGCGGGCGACCGACTCGCGATCGAGACCCCGGGCGGCGGCGGGCACGGCCGCGCCGCGACCTGACGAACACTCAGCGGCGGCTGGGCTTGCGCGCGGGCGGCTGCTGCGACGAGGCGGACGCCGCCGCGACCGGCGCGAGGACGAAGCGGCCGCCGCACGACGGGCACGACCCCGTGATGGCGGCGAGCATCTCGGCGGGGTGGTCGGTCGTGAAGCTCCGGCCGCAGCCGTCGCAGGCGATGAGGTCTGGCATTGGCGCGTTAACACTGTACCCACGCCCGCGACGGCCGAGAGCTGCCGCACGCACGCGCCACGCGGCCGGACTACCCGTACGTCAGCAGCCGCACCGTGTCGAAACTCAGCACGTCGTGCGTGCTCGCGCCCGGGACGACGGCGACGACCGTGACGGTCATCGTCTCGTCGCTCGGCGCGACGAGGCGCTTGAAGGCGTCGGTCACGATGACGGTCTTCGCGGCCGGGACGAGCTGGTGCGGCGGGCGCACGTCGAACGGGTCGGCGGGCTCGGTCGGGACGTCGCAGTGGCCGGCGTCGCCGAAGCAGCCGCCGTGGCCGAAGATGCAGAACGAGCCCGCGTAGTGTGCGTCGTCGCGCGGCGTGGCGGCGTCGGCGTCGGGGGCGTTGATGAAGATCCGCGCCTCGTACGACGCGCCGGAGTGGTCGACGCCGTAGAAGACGAGGTCGGCGCGCTCGACGTCGGCGTCGGCCTCGCGCTCGGGCAGGTCGATCGCATCCGACACGTAGCGGTCGACCATCAGCCCGTGCCCTTCGCCGCGGACGTCGTGACGGCGTAGTCGTAGCCGAGCGCGGTCGTGCTGAGCGTGTCGCGCACCGTTCCCGGAAACGGCGCCAGCGCGCGCCCCAGCAGCGCGCGCGGCGGGCGGCTGCCCGTGTGGCGCAGCTGCCACAGCCGCCAGATGCGGTCGATCATCGTGTGGTGCGCCCAGAAGATCGGGTCGAACGCCGACGTCGCGATGCTGCCCATCGTCCCGCCGACCCAGACGTGCACGCCGTTGTGGATGTCCTCGAGCTGACTCTGGAAGTCGAGGAAGTCCGACAGTGCGAGCACGCGGTTGACGTCGGCGAGCGTCGGCAGCGGCGGCGCGCCGGAGGCGCCCGGGTTCCGGGTGGTCCGCGACGGCCCGCCCGGCCCGCGACCGGCCGGCGGGATCGGCGAGCCGCGCAGCGGGTTGGGCGTCCCGTCGGCGGACTTGACCGCCTTGTAGGCCGGCGGCAGCCCCTCGCCGTGGCGCATCGTCCAGTTCCACCACGGCAGCGTCACGCCCGGCACGCGATCCTGCAGCGACTTCTCGAAGAAGTACAGGTACGCGCGGTGCCAGGGCAGGAACAGCTCGGAGTTGTGCGTGCAGGAGATCGGCAGCGGCAGCCCGTGGATGCCCGCCCAGCGCAGATAGCCGCGGTCGTCCTTGATCGCCTGCGACGCCGTGATCGCGTTGCGGAAGCTCGCGAGCTGGCCCGGCGTCAGCGTGCGGACGTTGCGACGGTGGCGCAGGCGAGCGCTGCGGTGTCCGCCGGCGGCGTGGGCTACGGCCACGTCGTGCCTGCGCGTGCGCTGTCCGCGGTCACCACGCCCGCGAGCCTAGCCCGCACGCCTTGCGGCGGCAACCGGTCAGACCGCCAAACGGCCGGACCGGCAGGAGCGGATCAGTGGATCCGCTCCTGCCACGTCACGGCGGCCTGCGCGACGCGCCGCAGCGCGTCCTGCATCTGCGGCGGGTTGCCCGACCGCCGGGCGGCGGCGAGCACCGTCAGCGCCTCCGCCATGACGGCGGGGCCGGCCGGGCCCCGCGTGCGCAGCTCGGCGAGCTCGGCGGCGG
>JAWVGK010000244.1:0-8052 GCA_033855155.1 Solirubrobacteraceae bacterium
CGCCGCTGGTGGTTGGCCGTGGCGCTCTCGTGGAGCGCGACGACCGCGGCCGTCCCCGCGAGCAGCACGCCGATCAGCAGCGCCGCCGCGACCCACTGCACGCGCCGCCGAGCGCGCGCCTGCGCCGCCGCCAGCTCGCGCGCGTCGCGCACCTCCTGCTCGCGGCGCCGCTCGCCCTCGTCGCGCTCGCGCTCGCGCAGCTCGGCGCTCGCGGCGAGGAACTCGCGCTCGGGGTCGTTGAGCAGCTCGGGGTTGCGCGCCTGCCACTCCAGCGCCTCGTCGAGGCGCACGCCGCGATAGAGCACGCTCTCGTCGCGGTCCAGGCGCCGCCACTCGCCGACCGCGTCGTCGAGGCGGCGATGCACCCGCAGGCCCGCGCGATCGGCGTCGATCCAGCCGCGCAGCCGCGGCCATCCGCGGATCAGCGCCTCGTGCGCGACGTCGACCGAGCGCGCGTCGCTGGCGCCGCCCGTCGTCAGCAGGCGCGCGTCGACGAGCGCGCCCAGCACGGCCGCGAAGCCCTGGGGATGCCCGGCCGGAGTCAGCTCCGACAGGGCGGCGCTGCGGCGCGTGTCCTCCGTCCCCTCCCCGGGCTGCGTCAGCCGCAGCAGCAACGCGCGCGCGAGCGCGCGCTGCTCGTCGGTGAACGCGTCGAAGATCGCATCGGCGCGCTGGGCGAGCGCGCCGGCCACGCCGCCGGTGTCGACGTAGCCCTCGAGCGTCAGCATCGTCCCGCGGCGGCGCTTCCACAGCTCCAGCAGCGCGTGCTCGAGCAGCGGCAGCGCCGCCGGGCCCTTGCCGACGTCGTTGAGGATCGCGGCGACGAGGCCCTCCTCGAACTCGAGGCCGACGCGCCGCGCAGGCTCCTCGATGACCTGACGCAGCTCGTCGGAGTCCATCGGGCTGGCGAGGAACTGGTGCGCGGACACGAGCTGCGCGAGCTCGGGGTACGGGGCGCAGCGCTGATAGAAGTCCGCGCGCATCGTCAGCACCACGACCGCCGCCCCACCGGGCGCCGCCGCGGCGTAGAGCAGGTTCGCGAACAGCTGCTGGCGCTCGACGTCGTCGTGGCACAGCGTGAAGACCTCCTCGAGCTGGTCGACGACGCACAGCACGCGGCGTCCCGCGCTGCCGCGCACGGCGTACTGCACGGCCAGGTGCAGGGTGCGCGCGTCGGCGCCCAGCGCGTCGAGCGTCGGGCCGATCGCGCGCTCGGCACCGAGGTTCGCCAGCGCGACGGCGAGCGACGTCAGCGGGGCCGCTCCGGGACGCAGGATGCAGACGTCCCAGCCACTGACCTCCGCCATCACGCCGCCCGTGAGCGCCGGAACGAGCCCCGCCCGCACGAGCGACGACTTGCCGCTGCCCGACGGACCCAGAACAGTCAGCAGGCGGGTCGTCTTGAGCTTCTCGATCAGCCGCTGCACCTCGCGATCGCGCCCGAAGAAGAGCTCGCCGTGCTCGACGTCGAAGACCTCCAGGCCGCGGTACGGACAGACGTCGTCGCGGCTCAGCGGTGCCGAGGGCCCGAACGGGATGCCCTTGACCGCGTGGATGAGGTCCTGCAGCGCGCGCGCGTCCTCGACGCCGGAGCGGAAGTCCACCCACATGCGCGCGCGCAGGAAGTGCGGCAGCGCGTTGGGATCGAACGGATCGGCCACTCCCGGCAGGAGCACCGGGAACACGCGGAAGCCGCGCTCCTTGGCCGCGCGATCGATCGCGAACGCGACCTCCTGCAGCTCCCAGTCGCCGAGGTCGTGCGCCCCGACGAAGACCGCGCACGCCAGCGAGCTCTCCAGGCCCGCCCCCAGCTCCTGCTGCCAGTCGCCGCCCGGCGTCATCGCCCAACGGTCCAGCCAGGGATTGAGCCCCGCGCGCGCCAGCCGCTCGGCGATCCGCTCCACGATCAGACGGTCGCGCGCGTTGTGCGAGACGAAGACGTCGAAGCCGCCGGCGGGGGACTGCTCGATCAGCTGCTCGCTTGCGGTCCCCATCGCACCACGCCGATCCTAGGGGTTCGTTCAGCAGCGCACGACGGTGTCGTCGTGCGAGCCGGCGAAGTCCGCGACGATCGTCGTGCGCAGCGCCGACTTCGACGTGCGCAGTCGCAGCGGAGCGGCGCCGAGCAGCACGGAGACCCGGCCGTTGCAGGTCACGCGCACCCTGCACTCGTGGCCCGCGCAGCGCCCGACCGCGCGATTGGGCGGGTGCGCCGCCGGAGGGGAGGCCTTGTCGCCGCCACAGCCCGCGACGATCGCGAGCACGACGATCGTCGCCGCGGTGGTCGTCGGAGCGCGCATCATGCCGACAGTCTCGCCGGTCGGTCGCCGAGCCGCCTTCCGGACCGCCGCTCAGGCGCCGTCGAGCGCCGTCGAGGCACGCCGTCGCGGACGCCGAGCGGGGTCGCGGCTGGCCAGCAGGAGCGCGAGCCCCGCCGTCGCCGCGACCGCCGCCCAGGTGGCGATCCAGCGCTCGTCGCCGGGGTGCGGCGCGAGCGTCCAGGCGACGGCCGTGCTGGCGCCCGCCGCCGCGAGCCCCGTCAGGAACGTCAGGACGACGAGCGGCCCGGCAAGCTGGCTGCCCTGCGGCAGCACCGTCGCGAGCGCGAGCGTCACGAGCACGAGCGCGGCGAGCTGCAGCGTCAGCGCACCGCTGCGCGACGACCCTTCCGCGCCGATCCACACGAGCGCGAGCCAGGCGATCGCGACGACGGGCAGCGCGAGCGCGAGCGTCAGCGCGCGGCGCACGAGCAGCGACGGCGGCGTGGCGCCGGCGGTCTCGGCGGCGGGGTCGTCGAGGATCGCCGCGAGCGCGAGGCTCAGCGTCAGCGCGCCGGCCTGCAGCGCGTCGGCGCCCGAGGTCGTGCGGTCCAGCAGCGCGACGATCGCGAGCGCGCTGAGGACCCCGAGGCCGAGCTGCCGGCGCGGCAGCGCGCGCAGCAGCCCGCGGGCAAGCGTCCGCCTGGCACCGCGTCGCAGCAGCCCGCGGGCGAGCGTCCGGCTGGCGCTGCGTCGCATCAGCCCGCGGGCGAGCGTGCGGCTGGCGCTGCGTCGCATCAGCCCGCCGCGAGCGCGCTCGCGAGCGCCAGCAGCGCGACGAGCGCGACGAGCGACAGCCGGACGACCAGCGAGCGAACGAGCGCGGCGCCGGCGGCGAGCGCCGTCGCCGCGGCGAGCCAGGCGACGTGCCATGCCAACCCGGAGACGTCGTGGTGCAGGTCGATCGACCGGCAGTTCGCCGGTGGGTTCGCGATCCGCGCCAGGATGTCGGGCGGGCACGGTCGCGCGGTCTCGACCGCGTCGTTCGCCACCGGCACGAGCCAGTGCACCCAGGCCGGGCTGCGCCCCTCGATCGTCTGCTGGCCGACGATCCAGTACGTCAGCTCGAACTCGAGGAAGAAGCCGCCGATGACCAGCAGCACGGCGACGATCGCCATCGGCGCG
Organism: Solirubrobacteraceae bacterium; assembly: GCA_033855155.1. Lineage (GTDB taxonomy): Bacteria > Actinomycetota > Thermoleophilia > Solirubrobacterales > Solirubrobacteraceae > CADCVQ01. Next base: position 3,444 of record JAWVGK010000244.1, read on the forward strand.
ACGCGTGCCAGCGCGATCCCGGCCGCGCCGAGCGCGATCACGGCGAGCGGTCCCTGCGCGAGCTCGACGGCCGCGGGCGCGTCGAACGGGACGGGACCGCCGCGAGGTCCCTCGAGCACGCCTCCGCTCGCGAGGACGTAGGCGCCGGCGAGCAGCACGCCGGACACCGGCAAGGTCCACAGCAGCCCGACGAGCTGGCCGGCGGTGCGCGACGAGCGCCGGCGCGGCAGCGACGCGTAGAGCTCCTCGGTGCCGTCGCGGCGGCTGCGCAGCGCGCCGAGGTTGGCGGCGATCAGCGCCGCCGCCGACAGCGGCAGCACGACGTATCCGCTGACGAGCATGCCGAGCAGGCGATCGTCGGGCGTCGCCCACACGAAGATCACGAACCCGACGCTCAGCACCGCGCCGGCGAGGAACACCGGGTGCAGCACGAGCCGGCGTCCCTCGATCCGCGCGAGCGCGAGGACGTGCTCGGGCGGGCGCCATCGCGCGGCGCGGCGCACCGGCGCGGGGAGCGGTGCGATGGCGGCGGTGCTCATGCCGCCGCGCGGGCCGGCGGGGCGAGCAGCAGCAGGTAGCCGTCCTCGAGCGTCGGCTCGACGAGCTGCGCGCCCGCCGGCGGGCCGTTGCCGAGGTGGCGATGGCGCCCGTCGCCGGTCAGCCAGGACAGCCGCGCGCCGGCGCTGCGGTCGTCGGCCAGCCAGACGCGGCCGCGGGCGACGTCGCAGAGCTCGCGCGGGGCGCCGGCGAACACGCTGGCGCCGCGATCGAGCACGATCACGTGGTGACACAGCGCGCTGACGTCGTCGCTCTGGTGCGTCGAGATGACGACGCAGCGATCCTCGGCCAGCCGCGAGATCAGCTCGCGAAAGCGCAGCCGCTGCTCGGGATCCAGGCCGGCGGTCGGCTCGTCGAGGATCAGCAGCCGCGGGTCGCCGAGCAGGGCCTGGGCGAGCGCGACGCGCCGGCGCATGCCGCCCGACAGCGCCTTGATCCTGCGCTGCGCGTCGTCGCCGAGGCCGACGAGGTCCAGCACGCGGCGGACCTCGTCGTGGCGCCGGCGGCGGTCGCCGATCTCCTTGAGGATCGCGACGTAGTCGACGAACTCGAACGCCGTGAAGCGCTGATGAAAGCCCGGCTCCTGCGGCATGTAGCCGAGGCGGGCGCGGATCAGCGCGCGCTCTGAGCGCTCGGCGGGCTGCGCGCCGAGCAGGCGCAGCGTGCCGCGGTCGGGCGCGAGCACCGTCGCGAGGATGCGCAACAGCGTCGTCTTGCCCGCGCCGTTGGGCCCCAGCAGGCCGGTGATGCCGTCGCCGAGCGTCAGGCTGACGCCGGCCAGGGCCTGCGTCGACCCCAGGCGCTTGTGCAGATCGCCGGCCTGGACCGCGACGGTCATAGGTCGCCCCGCACGTCGAGACGGTCGATCCGGCGCGCGAGCACGAGCGCAGCGCCCGCGCCGAGGGCGACGAGCACGAGCTGTGCCGGGCGCCCGAAGATCGCCAGCACGTCGTCGGAGGCCGTCGCGTTGACCAGGACGGTGGCCAGCCATGCCGCGGTGACGATGGCGAAGGCCGTCAGCGGCGCGACGTACGTCGCCAGCGCGAGGCTCGCGAGCGTCAGCGCGAGCGACGGCACCGCCCACGCGACCGCGCTCCAGCCGATCCCGGGCAGCGCGACCGCCGCCAGGCCCGCCATCGCGATCGTCGTCGCCAGCGCGGCCGTCGCTCGCAGCAACAGCAGTCGCACGCTGGAGAACGGCGCGGCGACGGCGATCTCGAACGTCGGATCGAGCGCGCGCGCGAAGCTCACCGCGACGCCCGCCATCGGCAGCAGCGCGGCCAGACAGAGGAACAGCAGCATGCCGCCGTCGCCGTGATGCGCCGCCAGCACGCTGAAGCTCAACGCCAGCGCGACCGAGCTCAGCCACGACAGCGACAGCGACGGCGTCGCGGCCAGCAGCCGCGCGAGGTCCGCCCGGACGCCCAGCCCGCGCAGGACGCGCTCGATCGCGCCGACCCGCGGGGCGTCGAGCTCGTCCTCAACGGCGGCGAGCACGCGGTCCAGCCGGGCGGGGTCGGCGAGCGGCGCGACCGCCGCCTGGCAGGTGGGGCACCGCACGACGTGCGCCTCGACCGAGAACGCGTGCGCGGCGTCGATCTCGCCGGCGGCGTAGGCGCAGAGCAGATCGGGGTCGACGTGGGTGCTCATGCCAGCTCCTGTCGTAGCAGCATCCGCGCGCGCATCGCGCGCGTCTTGACGGTGCCCGCCGGGATCCCCAGCAGGGTCGAGGCCTCGCGCGTCGTCAGCCCGTCGAGGATCGTGGCCTGGATGACCGCTCGCAGCTCGGGCGACAGGCGCTCGAGCGCGCCGCCGAGATCGCCGTGCTGCACGCCGAGCAACACCTGCTCCTCGGCGGACGGCTCGAGCGTCTCGCGCTCGCCCGAGAAGAACTCGCGTCGCGGCCGGCGGCGCAGCGCGTCGATCAGCCGCCGGATCGCGATGCCCCACAGCCAGGCGCCGACGGCGCCCCCGCCGTGATAGCGCCCCGCCGACCGCCAGACGGCGACGAACGTGTCCTGCAGCGCGTCGTCGACGGCGTCGGCGTCCGAGCAGCGGCGCGCGAGCCGCAGCGTCAGCCACGGCGCGTGGCGCTCGTAGAGGACGCGCAACGCCGCGCGGTCGCCGGCGCCGACCGCGGTGAGCAGCGATTCGTCCGACGGCATGACCGTGCTGGGAGTGCTCACAACCCTCCTGTCGCGAACCGGTCGCTCAGCGGTTCACTCTGCCACGAACCGCGCCGCCGAACAGCCGGCGCCGGCCCGCCCGCGGCTCGTGGCGCAGGTCGACGGTGAACCGATCGAGCGTCGTGGCGCGACAAGCCGACCATGACCCCACGCGTCGGCCACGACCAAACTCCCCGACCAGGAGACCCACGATGACCCTGTCACTGCAACGACCTGCCACGGCGCGGCGCGCCGAGCCCGCCGGCGCGACGCCGCGCTCGCCGTGGCCCGAGGAGCTGGCCGTCGAGACGTCGGGCCTCGGCAAGCGCTTCGGCTCGCGCGCCGCGCTGGACGACGTCGACCTCGTCGTTCCACGCGGCTGCGCGTTCGGCTTCCTCGGTCCCAACGGCGCCGGCAAGACGACGCTGATCCGGCTGCTGCTGGGGCTCGCGAGGCCGACCGCCGGCCGCATCCGCCTGCTCGGTCGCGAGCTGCCCGGCGGATCGGCGGCGGCGCTGGCGCGGGTCGGCGCGATCATCGAGGAGCCGCGCTTTCACGCGCACCTCAGCGGCCGCGAGAACCTCGCCGTCCATGCGGCGGCGCGCGAGCGCGCCGCGCACGGCCGGATCGACGGTGCGCTGGCCCGCGCCGGACTCGCCGCCAGGGCCGACGACCGCGTGAGGACGTACTCGCTGGGCATGCGCCAGCGCCTGGGCATCGCACGGTGCCTGCTCGCCGACCCCGAGCTGCTGATCCTCGACGAGCCGATGAACGGCCTCGACCCCGCCGGCATCGGCGAGCTGCGCGAGCTCATCCGCGCGCTCGTCGGCGAGGCCGCACGGTGCTGCTGTCCTCGCACCTGCTCGACGAGGTGCAGCGCACGTGCGACGTGGCGGCGATCGTCGACGCCGGCCGGATCGTCGCGCAGGGCACGATCGACGAGCTGACCGGCGGCGGCCCGCGAGCGATCGACGTCGGCTGCGACGACCTGATCGCCGCCGAGTGGCTGCTGGCCGGCACGCCGGGCGTCTCGCACGCCGCCCGCCGCGACGGCGGCCTGCGCGTCGAGCTGCTGCCCGAGGCTCCGGCCGATCGCGAGGTCGTGACCGAGCTCGTGCGGCGCCTGCTCGCCGGCGGCATCGCGATCGACCGCGTCAGCCCGGTGGCGGTGTCGCTCGAGCAGCGCTTCCTGACCATGACCACACGCCTGGAGGACCGAGCCTGATGTTCGACCTGCGACTGATCCGCGCCGACCTCCTGAAGCTGCGACGCCGGCGCGGGATGCTCGCGCTGTGCGTCGCGATGACGCTCGGCGTCGTCGCGCTGATGGTGGTCGTGGCCGCGCTGCGACACGCCGGCAACCCGCTCGAGCAGGCGCCGGCGGGCGGGCTCATGGCCTACCGCGACGTGATGTTCGTGCAGACGCTGATGATGCTCGTCGTCGGGACGATCGTCGGCGCGACCGCCGGCGCGCAGGACCTCGAGTCCGGCGTGTTTCGCGATCTCGCCGCCACCGGCCGCTCGCGCGGCGCGCTGTTCGGCTCGCGGATCGCGGGCGCGTGCGCGATCGTCGTGCCGATCGTCGTGCTCGCCGCGGCCGCGGCCGCCGGCGCCGGGCTCGCCCTCGCCGACGGCGCCATCGCCCCCGATTCCGGCACGATCTTCAGCGCGACGGCCGGGATGCTCGCCGCCGGCGTGCTGACGGCCATCGTGGCGGTCGGGCTGACCGCGCTGGGCGCCTCCAAGGGGCCGGTGATCGCCGCGATGCTCGCCTTCGACCTCGCCCTCGCGCCCCTGCTGTCGGGCATCGCGTGGCTCGGCGACGTGCGCCAGGCGTTTCCGACGAACGCGCTGTTTCGGATCGGCGAGGGACCCAACCAGGGCGT
>JAWVGK010000245.1:0-4977 GCA_033855155.1 Solirubrobacteraceae bacterium
CTCAGGGTCAGGCTCGCGGACCGCTCGATCCGGCAGACGAACCCCGTGCTCGGCGTCGTCGCGGAGCTCGTCGACCTCGTCGACCAGCGGCTGACCGCCTCGCAACTGCTCGACCTCGCCGATCGCGAGCCCGTTCGCCGGCGCTTCCGGCTCGACGATGACGACCTCGCCCGCATGCAGGACTGGGTCGCCGACAGCGGGATCCGCTGGGGGCTCGACGCGGCCCATCGCGCGCCGTTCAAGCTCGACGCGCTCCACGCGAACACCTGGCGCGCCGGGCTCGACCGGATCCTGACCGGCGTGACGATGACCGAGGACGAGCAGCGGCTGTTCGGCGGCGTCCTGCCGCTCGACGACGTCGAGAGCGGTGCGATCGGCCTCGCGGGGCGCTTCGCGGAGCTCGTCGACCGCATCACCGCCGCGGTCGACGCGCTCGCCGAGCCGCAGACCGTCGCCGATTGGGCCGCGAACATCGCCACCGCGACCGACGAGCTCACCGCCACGTCCCCGCGCGACGCCTGGCAGCGCGCCGAGCTGCAACGCCTCCTCGACGACGTCGTCGAGCAGTCGGCGCAGTCCGACTCGCGCATCGCCCTGCCCGAGATCCGCTCGCTGCTCGCCGAGCGCCTCCAGGGCCGGCCCACGCGCGGCAACTTCCGCACCGGCCACCTCACGATCTGCACGCTCGTGCCGATGCGCTCGGTGCCCCACCGCGTCGTGTGCCTGCTCGGGCTCGACGACGGCGTCTTCCCGCGCAAGGCCCCGCGCGACGGCGACGACCTGATGGTCGACGACCCCCGGATCGGCGAGCGCGATCCACGCACCGAGGACCGCCAGATGCTGCTCGACGCGCTGCTCGCCGCGACCGACCGGCTGATCGTCACCTACGCCGGCAACGACGAGCGCACGAACACCCCGCGACCGGCCGCCGTCCCGGTCGGCGAGCTGCTCGACGTGATCGACGCGACGGTGCGCGGCGACCGCGGGCCGGCCCGCCACGACCTCGTCGTGCGCCACCCGCTGCAGCCGTTCGACCCACGCAACTTCACGCGCGGCCGCCTGCACGGCGACGAGCCGTGGAGCTTCGACCACGTGACGCTCGAGGGAGCGCGCGCGCTGACACGCCCGCGCGAGCGACCGCGGCCGTTCCTGGCCGGCAAGCTGGCGCCGATCGAGGCACAGCTCGTCGAGATCGACGACCTCGTGCGCTTCGCCCAGCATCCGGTGCGCGCGTTCCTGCGCCGGCGCCTGCGGATCAGCCTCGCGGACTTCTCCGACGAGATCGAGGACGACCTCAGCGTCGAGCTCGACGGCCTCGGGAGGTGGGGCGTCGGGCAGCGGCTGCTCGACGCTCGACTCGCCGGCATCGACGCGCGCACGGCCGCGCTCGCGGAGATCGCGCGCGGCACGCTGCCGCCGGGCGTGCTCGGCAAGCCCGTGATCGACGAGGTCTTCCCGATCGTCGAGACGATCGTCACCGCGGCGCGGGACCTCGTCGACGGCGCCGGACCAGCGGGATCGGTCGACGTCCGCGTGCGCCTCGCCGGCGGGCGCGAGCTCGGCGGCACGGTCCCCGGCGTCAGCGGCGACACGCTGCGCACGGTGACCTACTCGCGTGTCGCGCCGAAGCACCGCATGGCCTCGTGGGTGCGCCTGCTCGCGCTGACCGCGGCCGACCCCGAGCGGGCCTACGGCGCCGCGACGATCGGGCGCGCCGGCAGGTCGAGCGTCGCGATCGCGCGCGTCCGCCCGCTCGGCCGCGACGCCCACGACCGCCGGCGAGCGGCGCTCGACCAGCTCGCGACGCTGCTGGACCTGCACGACCGCGGGATGCGCGAGCCGCTGCCGCTGTACTGCGCGACGTCTGCCGCGTACGCCGAGGCACGCGCCAAAGGCCACGACGCGGCGACGTCCGCCGGCGACGCCTGGACCTCGACGTACGACTTCGACCGGGAGGACAAGGAGCTCGAGCACCAGCTCGTGCTCGGCGGCGTGCTGACGATCGGCGACCTGCTCGCCGAGCCGCCGCGGCCAGACGAGCACGGCCCCGGCTGGGACGCGGGCGAGACCACCCGCCTCGGGCGCTGCGCGCGCCGCATGTGGGACGGGCTGCTCGCCTGCGAGGAGTTCGGCGCGTGACCGACGATGCGCGGCCGTTCGACGTCCGTGGGCCGCTGCCGACCGGCGTGACGGTGCTCGAAGCCAGCGCCGGCACGGGCAAGACCTACACGATCGCCGCGCTGGCGGCACGCTACGTCGCCGACGGCGTCCCGCTCGAGCGGCTGCTGCTCGTGACGTTCACGCGGATGGCGACCGGCGAGCTGCGCGAGCGCGTGCGCGAGCGGCTGGTGAGCGTTGAGCACGGGCTCGGCCGCGCGCTCGCGGGCGTCGCGCCGGCCCACGACGAGGTCGTCGCGCTGCTCGCAGAGGGCTCCGCGGAGGAGATCGGCGTCAGGCGCGCACGGCTCGCCCAGGCGCTGGCCGACTTCGACGCCGCGACGATCGCCACGACGCACGGCTTCTGCCAGGAGGTGCTCACCGGGCTCGGGGTCGCCGGCGACATCGACCCCGAAACGACGTTCGTCGATGACGTCCGCGACCTCGTCGAGGAGATCGTCGACGACCTCTACGTGCGCCGCTTCCACACCGCCGACGCGCCCGCGTTCACGCGCGCGCAGGCGGCCGAGATCGCGCGCGTGGCGGTCGAGAACCCGGACGCGCCGATCGTGGCGAGCGCGGGCGAGCCGGCGCAGATGCGCCGCCGCCTCGCGCAGGCCGTGCGCAGGGAGTTAGACCAGCGCAAGCGCCGGCTGGCGGTCATGGGCTACGACGACCTGCTGACGCGCCTGCAGGAGACGCTCGCGAGCGCCGGCGGCGAGGCGGTCGCGCAACGGCTGCGCGATCGCTACGGCGTCGTGCTCGTAGACGAGTTCCAGGACACCGACCCGGTCCAGTGGGACATCGTGCGGCGCGCGTTCGGCGGCGGCGACACGACGCTCGTGCTGATCGGCGACCCCAAGCAGGCGATCTACGCCTTCCGCGGCGCCGACGTCTACGCCTACCTCGACGCGGCGCAGACCGCGGGCGAGAGCGCGACGCTCGACGTCAACTGGCGCAGCGACCAAGGCCTGATCGACGCCTACGACACGACGTTCGGCGGCGCGAAGCTCGGCCACGAGGGCATCGTCTACCGGCGCGTCCGCGCGGCCGATGCCAACCGCACGCCGCGCCTCACCGGCGCGCCGCACGGGGCGCCGCTGCGCATCCGCGTCGTCCGCCGCGACGAGCCGGGCATCGCGCTGACCGCGAAGGGCTTCGCGAACCTCGGCAGCGCCCGCGAGCACGTCGCGAAGGACGTCGCGGCGGACCTCGTCGAGCTGCTCTCCTCGCACGCCGAGATCGAGCGCAGGGACGAGGACGGCACGACCCGCGACCGCGAGCGCGTCGGCCCGGGCCATGTCGCGGTGCTCGTGCCGACCAACCGCGGCGCGGCACGGATCCGCGATGCGCTCGACGCCGCCGGCATCCCCGCGGTCATCAACGGCGCGGGCAGCGTGTTCGGCACGCCGGCGGCGCGCGAGTGGCTGCGGCTGCTCGAGGCGATCGAGCGTCCGTCGTCGCTGACGCGCGCTCGCGCGGCCGCGCTGACGTGCTTCTTCGGCTGGAGCACCGAGCGGGTCGCCGCGGCGGGGGAGGACGGCGGCGAGGAGCTGCACCGCCGCCTGCACGACTGGGGACGGGCGCTGCGTACGAGGGGGCGTGGCGTCGCTGACCCAGACCATCATGCTCGTCGAGCGCCTGCCCCGGCGCGTGCTCGCGAGGCCCGACGGCGAGCGGCGGCTGACCGACCTGCGCCACGTCGCGCAGCTGCTGCACGGCGCCGCGGCGACCGAGCAGCTCGGCACGACGGCGCTCACGGCCTGGCTGCGCCGGCGCATCGCCGAGGCCGACCAGGACACGGGCGACGAGGAGCGAAGCCGGCGCCTGGAGTCCGACGCCGAGGCGGTGCAGGTGCTCACGATCCACCGCAGCAAGGGCCTGGAGTTTCCGATCGTGTACCTGCCGTTCCTGTGGGAGCCCGGGCGCGTGCCGAACGGCAAGCAGCCGGTGCTCTTCCACGACGCTGGCGCCGCCGACGCGCGCACGATCGACCTCGCGCTGCAGGGCGCCGACTTCCGCCGCCATCACGAGCAGGCCGTCGTCGAGCAGCGTGGCGAGGACCTGCGCCTGGCCTATGTCGCGCTGACGCGGGCGCAGCACCAGGCGGTGGTCTGGTGGGCGGGCTCGTGGGACAGCCGCAACTCGCCGCTCGGGCGGCTGCTGTTCGAACGCGACGCCGGCGGCAACGTCGCGCCGTCGGGCGCGCGCGTGCCGAGCGACACCGTCGCCGCCGAGCGCTTCGCCGAGCTCGCGGCGGGGGCGCCCGGTCGCATCGCCGTCGAGCGCTCGACGCTCGGGCTGCCCGCGTCGTGGGCGCCCGCGCCGCACGCCGCGACGCGGCTCGCGGCCGCGACGCTGCACCGCAGCCTCGACGCCAGCTGGCGCCGCACCTCCTACAGCGACATCACGGCCGGCACGTACGAGCCGTGGGTCGCGAGCGAGCCCGAGCTGGCCACGGTCACGGACGAGCCATCGAGCCCTGCCGCCGTTCGAGCAGCCGACGCCGGCGGCGACGGCGACGGCGCGCCGGCGACGCCGTCGCCGCTCGGCGCGATGCCCGCCGGCCTGCGCGTCGGGACGCTCGTGCACCGCGTGCTCGAGGCGACGGACTTCACCGCGACCGATCTCGACGCCGAGCTCGGCGCCCGGATGGCGGCGGCGCAGGCGCGGCGCCACGTCGAGATCGGCGACCCGGCGATCGTCGTCGCCGGCTTGCGCGCCGCGCTCGAGACCCCGCTCGGGCCGCTGCTCGGCGGCGCGCGCCTGCGCGACGTCGCACGAGCCGATCGGCTCGACGAGCTCGACTTCGAGCTGCCG
>JAWVGK010000246.1:0-3828 GCA_033855155.1 Solirubrobacteraceae bacterium
TCGCCGAGCTGCACGACTTCGTCGACCTGAAGCTCAAGAACTACTCGTCGGGCATGCTCGTGCGCCTGGCCTTCTCGGTGATGATCCAGGTCGACGCCGAGATCCTGCTGATCGACGAGGTCCTCGCCGTCGGCGACGCCGCCTTCCAGCAGAAGTGCTTCGAGGAGTTCGCCCGCATCCGGCGCAGCGGCGCGACCGTCCTGCTCGTCACCCACGACATGGGCGCCGTGCAGCGCTTCTGCGACCGCGCGATGCTGCTCGAGCACGGCCGGCGCGTCGAGCTCGGCCAGCCCGAGCGCGTCGGCCTGCGCTACATGCAGCTGAACTTCGACGCCAGCGCGCGCGCGGAGGAGGAGGCCGAGGCGCAGGCGGCCGAGGCCGCGGCGGACCCGCAGGCGGACGCCACGCCGGCCGCGCCGGGCGCCGGCGCCCATGACGAGGCAGCGGAGGCGCCCGAGCTGCGCCTCGGCGACGGCCGCGCGGAGATCGTCGAGAGCTGGTTCGAGGACGAGGACGGCAAGCGCGCGACCGTGCTGCAGACCGGCCGACCGTGCACCTTCGGCAGCCTCGTACGCTTCAAGGAGCGCCTCGAGGATCCGCTCTTCGGCGTCAACCTGCACAACTCCACCGACGACCACGTGTGGGGCGCCAACAACCTCTACGCGCCGCCGTCGGGCGTCTTCGAGGCCGGCGACGAGGTCGTCTTCGAGATCGCGTTTCGCAACCTGCTGGCACCCGATCGCTACTTCGCCACGCCGGCGGTCGCGAACTCCGCCGGCGGGGTGGCGTGGCACGACCGTCGCAGCCGCTTCGCCTCGGTGATGGTGACCGGGTCGCGTCCGGCGGACGGCCTGCTCGAGCTGCCGTTCGAGCTGCGGATCGCGCGCACCGGCGCGGCGCCCGCCCCCGGGCAGCCCCTCCAGCCGAAGGCCGAGAGGACCGCGCGATGAGCACGCCGGCGATCGACGTCGAGCTGCTCGGGCCGCCGATCAAGGGCCCGTCGGCGCTGGGCAGCGACTGGCGACGCTTCGTGCGGCTGACGTGGGCGCTGGCGACGACGGACTTCCGGCTGCGCTTCTTCGGCTCGGCGCTCGGCTACCTGTGGCAGCTCATGCGCCCGCTGATGCTGTTCGGCGTCCTGTACGCGGTCTTCAGCCAGCTCGGCTTCGGCGGCGAGGTGCCGTACTACGCGATCGCGCTGCTGCTCGGCATCGTGCTGTTCTCGTTTCTCAGCGAGGCGACCAACCAGTCGCTGCGCAGCCTGTCCAACCGCGAGAACCTCGTGCGCAAGATCGAGTTCCCACGGCTGGCCGTGCCGATGGCCGCCGTGCTGACGTCGCTGTTCAACCTCGCGCTGAACCTCGTGCCGGTGTTCGCGTTCCTCGTCGTCGCCGGCGGGCGGCCGCGCTGGAGCTGGCTGGAGCTGCCCGTCCTGATCGGCGCCCTGGGGCTGTTCGTGCTCGGCCTGTCGACGTTGCTGTCGGTGCTCTTCGTGCGCTACCGCGACGTCGAGCCGATCTGGGACGTCGTGCTGCAGGCGATGTTCTACGCGTCGCCGATCTTCTACACCGCGACGCTCGTGCGCGACAAGGCCGGCGAGGGCGTGCTGCGCCTGATGATGTGCAACCCCTTCGGCGCGATCATCCAGCAGGCCCGCCACGCGATCGTCGACCCCAGCCACGAGAGCGCGGCGACCGCGATGGGGGGCGCCGTCTGGCTGCTCGTGCCGGGCGGCCTGACGCTCGCGATAGCCGTCGTCGCCTACCGCGTCTTCGACCGCGCCGCGCCGCGCATCGCCGAGGATCTCTAGCGCGGCGCCAGCAGCTGCGGATAGACCCGCGACGCGCGGAAGGCCTCGGCCGCGCGGTGCCCGGCCTCGCGGATCGCGGTGAACGCGTCGGGGTCCGCGCGCACGCGGCCGAGCAGCTCGACGAGGGCGGCCGAGCTGCGGATCTCGAGGTGGTCGACGCCCGGGCGCAGGCCGTGGCGCGGATGCAGCGGCTCGCTGATCAGCAGCAGGCCGGCCGCGAGGTAGAGGCTGACGCGGGTGCCGAAGCCGGGCCCGTCGTCGTCGCGGACGTCGATCGCGACGTCGACGCTCGCGAGCGTCGCGGCGAGCGCCTCGCCCTTGAGGCCCGATGCGACGTGCAGCAGCTCGTGGCGGTGCTTGCTGTCGACCAGCAGGCGCTCGAGGCGCTCGCTGGAGTGGCCGAGCACGAGCGCGCGCGGGACGGCGCCGGCCCGCCGCGGCGCGCTGAACAGCTCGTCGGCGACCGGCAGCGGACGATCGACGACGCGCGCGTAGTCGCCGCGCGTCGCCTGTCCGCCGGCGTGGCCGCGCGACGAGAACGGCAGGTCGGGGTGGCGCTCGAAGCCCGGCGGGCGGTCGGGCGCGACGTCCCACGCGAGCACCGGCACGTCGATGTCGCGGACTGTCTGGCGCTGGATCGTACCGACGCCGAAGACGACGACGACATCCGGCGCGTGCTCGGCGACATGCGCGAGCAGCCGCGCCGGCGCGGCGCCGGCGCGATGCTCGACGAACGACGCCCGCAGGCCGTCGACCGCCACGGCCGGCACCGCGTGCCCGACCTCGCCGGCACGCCCGACGAACGTCACCCGCAACGGCTCGCTCACGTGCGCGAGGACCCGAACGCGTCGATGTCGGCGAGCAGGTCGGCGATCAGGCGCGGATACACGCGCGAGGCGCGGAACCCCTCGGCCTTCAGGCGCCCGCGCACGCGCACGCGATGGTGCACGCGCGGGAAGCGCGTCACGACCGACAGCGCGCGCCGCAGCTCGCTCGCGCTCTCGATCTGCAGGAAGTCGATCCCCGGCTCGAGGCCGTGCAGCGGGTCGAGCGCCTCCGACAGCACGAGATGGCCGGCCGCGAGGTGCATCGAGACGCGGTTCTCGAACGACGGGTAGTCCTCGTTGTGGAGGTTGATCGCGACGTCGTGGCGGTGCAGCAGCTCGACGAGCTCGGTTCCCGACACGCCGAAGGCGACGTGCAGCAGGTCGTGCTCGAGCTTGGCGGGCGCCAGCAGGAACTCCCGATGCGGCGTCGAGCGTCCGACGAACAGCACGCGCGGCGGGTGGCCCATCGGCGCGACGGGCGCGAAGAAGCGGTCGGCGACGGGCAGCGGCAGCGAGCGCCAGATCGGCAGCACCGCCTCGGCGGTGGCGGCGATCAGCGGGTCGAACGACACGAAGCGGTCGAAGTTGGCGACGTCGGCTTCCTCCAGCTCGCGCAGCCGGCGCTGCAGGTCGACGTGGGCCGGGCCGCCGCGCGGCAACGGCTCCGACAGGAAGCCGAGCGTAACCGCCGCCAGCTCGCCGAACAGCCCCTCGGGCACGACCTCGGGCCGGTAGACCACGACGACGTGGGGGACGAACTCGCGCAGGCCCGCGAGCAGGGCGTCCGCGTCGCCGCCGGCGCGGAACTCGAAGAAGCGCGGGATCAGCCCGCCGGCCGGCGCCTGCAGCGAGCAGGCCTCGAAGAACGTCGTCTGCCCGGCGAAGGCGACGCGCAGCGGACCGCCATGCGGACGGCGGGGGCGCACGCGCCCGAGAGGAGCGGGAGGGGAAGTCAGAGCGCGGCTACGATAGCGCGCTACGTGGTCCCACTCCGATGACCGACTGGCAGGAACGCATCACGGCCGGAACCGATCCGTCGGTTCGCGCCGAGCACACGCTGCGCTATGCGGTCGCCGCCCCGATCGTCGGCGCGGCCGCGACGTGGTGCGACCTGGGCTGCGGGACGGGCCTCGCCGCGAGCTGGGCGACCGACGGCCCGTTCGACGGCCGGCTCGTGCTCGTCGACGTCGA
>JAWVGK010000247.1:0-10192 GCA_033855155.1 Solirubrobacteraceae bacterium
ACGGCGGTCACGACGGAGATCGCGCGCACGTCGCGGCTCGTCTCGCGCCTGACCGGCTACGTCGTGCAGCCCAACAAGGCGATCGTCGGGCGCAACGCGTTCGCGCACGAGAGCGGCATCCACCAGGACGGCGTCATCAAGGAGCGCACGACGTACGAGATCATGGACCCGACGAGCGTCGGCCTCGACGCGAACTCGCTCGTGCTCGGCAAGCACTCCGGCCGCGCGGCGCTCAAGCAGGCGCTCGCCGAGCTCGGCTTCACCGTCGACGGCGCGGTCCTCAACACGGCCTTCAAGCGCTTCAAGGACATCGCCGACAAGAAGAAGACGGTCACCGCGATGGACCTCGAGGCGCTCGTCACCGACGAGCTGCGCGACGAGCTGGCGAGCTACACGCTGGAGTCCTTCTCTGTCGAGGCCGGCACGGACCGCGAGCCGCACGCGCAGGTCTCGGTGATGCTGCCCGATGGCAGCACCGCCGGCGGCGCGTTCAGCGGCGACGGCCCGGTCGACTCGGTCTTCCAGGCGATCAACGTCGCGACGGGGCTCGACGCGCGGCTGCGCGAGTTCCGCGTCGACGCCGTCACGGGCGGCCAGGATGCCCTCGGCGAGACGTCGGTCGTGCTCGAGTGCGACGGGCAGACGGGCTCCGGCCAGGGCGTCGCCACCGACATCATCGAGGCGGCGGGACGCGCGTACGTGCGCGCGCTCTCCAACGCCGTGCGCAAGGCGCAGGCCGCCGGCGAGGCGATCGACCTCGCCGCCAACGAGCCGCTCGCGACGCCGTAGGCTCACCCCGTGGCCGCCGCCGATGCAGCGATCGAGATCGACGGGCTGCGCAAGTCCTACGGCCGCTTCGAGGCGGTCCGCGGGCTGTCGCTGCACGTGCGGCGCGGGGAGATCTTCGCGTTCCTCGGCCCCAACGGGGCCGGCAAGACGACGACGGTCGAGATCCTCGAGGGGTTTCGCAAGCGCGACGCGGGCGAGGTGCGCGTGCTCGGGGTCGATCCCGAGCACGCCGACCGCGCGTGGCGCACGAGGATCGGGATCGTGCTGCAGGAGGGTCAGGCGCAGCCCGAGCTGACGGTGCGCGAGACGCTCGAGCTGTGGGCCGCGTACTACCCCGGCCCGCGACCGATCGACGAGACGATCGCGCTCGCCGGCCTCGAGGAGAAGGCCGGCGACCGCGTCGGGCGCCTGTCGGGCGGCCAGCGCCGGCGCCTGGACGTCGCGCTCGCGCTGATCGGCGACCCCGACCTCGTCTTCCTCGACGAGCCGACGACCGGCTTCGACCCGGTCGCGCGGCGGGCGGCGTGGAAGGTCATCGCCGGCCTGCGCGAGCTCGGCAAGACCGTCTTCCTCACGACGCACTACCTCGACGAGGCGCAGGAGCTCGCCGATCGCGTCGCGATCGTCAAGGGCGGCGTGATCGTCGCCGAGGGCGCGCCGCGCGACCTCGCCGGACCGGGCGCGCAGGAGACCGAGATCGCGTTCGTCCCGCCGCCCGGCGTGGCACTGGCGTCGATGCCCGGCGGACCCGCCGCGACGCTCGGCGACGACGGCCGCGCGCTGCTGCGCACGCAGATGCCGACGCGGCTGCTCGCCGAGCTGTGCGGCTGGGCGGCGGCGCAAGGCGTCGAGCTCGAGCGCCTCGAAGTCTCGCGCCCGACGCTCGAGGACGTCTACCTCGAGCTCGTCGAAGCGCCCGAGGCGACCGCCGAGGTCGCGTCATGAGCGACCTGCCGCGCGCGCTCGCGCAGCTGAAGGCCGACCTGCGGATCTTCCGGCGCAACCCGGCCGCCCTGTTCTTCACGGCGATCCTGCCGGTCATCTTCCTCGTGCTGTTCGTCGGCATCTTCGGCAACCAGCGCCTGGCGGAGTACGACGGCGTGCGCGCCTCGACCCTGTACCTGCCGGCGTTCATCGCGCTGGCGGTCGTCTCGTCGGCGTTCGTGTCGCTGGCGATGGGCTTCACGCGCATGCGCGAGAACGGCGTGCTCAAGCGCGTGCGCGCGACGCCGGTGCCGCCGTGGATCGTGTTCGCCGGCCGGATCGGCACGTCGATCGTGACCGCCGTGCTGACGACGGCGCTGCTGATGGCGATCGGCTCGCTGGTCTTCGGCGTGACGCTGCCGACGAACGCGCTGCCGGGCCTGCTGGCCGCGCTCGCCGTCGGCACGTTCGCGTTCTGCGCGCTCGGGATCGCCTACACGCGCGTGATCTCCAACGAGGAGTCCGCGCCGGCGCTGACGAACGCCGTCGTGCTGCCGATGTACTTCATCTCGGGCGTCTTCGTGCCGTTTCGCCAGCTGCCCGACGGCGTGCAGCGCATCGCCGAGCTGCTGCCCGCGCAGCCGTTCGTCGACGCGCTGCGGATCGCCTTCGACCCGCACACCACCGGGGCCGGCCTGGCCGGCGGCGACCTGCTGAAGCTCGCGATCTGGGGCGCCGCCGGCCTGTTCTTCGCGGTGCGCTTCTTCGGCTGGACGCCGCGCCAGCAGGCGGGGTAGCGCCCGCGCGCGACGTCACCGTTTGTCAGCGCCCGGCGCGCGTAGTAGCGTCGCCCGGAGACAGACCGCCGGATTCACCCGGCCTTCACCGTGCGCTCGCGAATCAGTCGCCACCTCGGGCTCGTCCTCGGCTCTGCGCCGCAGGACGACGCAGCGCTCGACGAGTCGCTGACGATCACCGCGCCCGGCGAGGCGCCGCTGCTGCCCTCCGAGCTCAGCGGTCGCGACTACGCGATCTTCCTGCTGCGCCTGGCGGCCGAGGTCGAGCACGCGCTGATGGTGCAGTACCTCTTCACCGCCTACTCGCTCGGAGCGCCGGGGCTCGCCGCCGGCCAGCAGGCCGAGGTGCGGGCGTGGCAGGAGACGATCCTCGGCATCGCCAAGGAGGAGATGGCGCATCTCATCACCGTCGAGAACCTGCTCACGCTGCTGTCGGCGCCGCTGAACTTCAACCGCGAGGAGTTCCCGCACGACACGGTGCTGTATCCGTTCGAGTTCAAGCTCGAGCGAGCCAGCCTGCGCGCGCTGGCGGCGTTCGTCTGCGCCGAGAGCCCGGCGCGGTGGCCGAACGTCCCCGAGGAGCAGGAGATCAAGGAGCTCGCCCGGCAGGACGCCGGCGCGCCGGTCAACCGCGTCGGCCGGCTGTACGCCGAGCTCGCCCGCGTCGTCGGCGACCGCACGCTGCTCGCCGACGGCGACTTCGACGCGGACACCGTCGCCTTCCAGGCGACATGGGACGAGTGGGGTCGCGGCTATCGCGAGGGCGAGCGCGGGGCGGAGCCGATGAGCGGCTTTCCGGAGCTTCTCGCTCCCGAGCTGCTGATCCTCCACGCCCGCTCGCGCGCCGAGGCGCTGGCGGCGATCACGGAGGTCGGCGAGCAGGGCGAGGGCGCCGACCTGCCCGCCGACGGCGACCAGTCGCACTTCCTGCGCTTCCTGGCGATCTATCGCGGGATGAAGCGCCTCGGCGACGGCGTCGGCGTGCGCCCCCTGGCGCCGAACCCGACGACCGACCTCGACGGGCCCGACGTCCCGCGCCCGCAGGGGCCCGCGCCCGAGTTCCCGGCGACGGCGATCACGCACGGCGAGGCGCGGCTGTGGGCGCACCTGTTCAACGTCCGCTACCGCAAGCTGCTCGTGAACCTCTCGCACGCCTTCGAGCTCGCCGACGATCCCGGCGAGGCCGGCCGGCTGACCCCGCGCGGGGCGCTCATCCACCGCACGTTCTCCGAGATGTACAACCTGCGCGCGATCGCCGGGCGCCTGGTGGCGCTGCCGGTCGACGCCGCCGACCCCGGCGGGCCGCGAGCGGGGCCGCCGTTTCAGATCCCGCACACGCTGATGCTCCCGCCCGACGAGGTCGGGCGCTGGCGCCTGCACCGCGACGTCCTCGACGCCGCTGCCGCAATCGTCTTGCAGCTGCGCGCCACGGGCTCGCCCGACGGCGCCGACTACCTCGCCGCGCTCGCGCAGATGGACGCGATCGAGCGCGGGCAGCTCGAGCTGCTGATCGCGGGCCGCGTCGCCGCGCGCCGGGGGGCGCCGACGCCATGATCGCGGAGCTGCGCATCCTGCCGCCGCTGGCGATCGCGCGCTTCGGCGCCGCGCCGACGCCGATGGACAACTACGAGGCGGTCGTCGATCCCGCGCGGCCGCTCGGCTACCGCGCGCTGCGCCCGGCCGAGACGCTCGAGGTCGACGCCGCGACCGGCGAGATCGCGCGCACGTTCGTGCCCGACCGGCTGTCGTTCACGCAGGATGGCCTCGTGCGCCCGGTGGCGCCGTTCCTCGAGGTCTGGGCGCTGACCGACGCCGGCCAACTCGAGCCGTTGACGATCGAGCTGCTGCGCGGCGAGGGCGCTACGCCGGACGACGTCCGCTGGAGCGTGGCTGTCGCCAACCGCAAGGCCGAGCGGCGCACGCACGACCCGCGCGACCGGATCGCCGCCGCCGCCGAGGTCGCCGACCACGCGCGCCATCCGCTGCGGGGGACCTGCGAGCACTTCTGGCGCGGCAAGTCGATCCCGTTCGGCCACGTCCAGTACGTCAAGCCGACGGCGGCGCATCCCGAGATCCGGCTGCGGTTCACGCCGGGCGCCGGGCACGTCTACGGCGCCAGCCGCGTCGCGCCGCCGGGCGGGCCGCGGATCCCGAACGTCGTCGACGTCGTCTACGACGGCAGCCGCGGCGGGTGGCTGGGCCACGTCGACAGCACGAACGACATCACCGTCCCCGGAGGGATCTACTACGGCGGCGCGGACCCCAGCGGCGAGAGCCGCGGCTACCTCGACGACGGCTGCGACGGGATCGTCCGCGCGAGCGTGCGGCTCGGTGCCAGGACGCTCACCGCCGTCGGGCGCATCGGCGCGGGACCGCCGACCTACGCCCCCGACGCCGTTCCGATCCGCTCGGTCGACGACGAGCTCGAGCAGGCGCTGCTGGGGCCGGAGGTGCAGCCCGGCGATGCGACGATCGAGCGCGTCGAGGAGATCGTCCGCCGCGCGTTCGAGACCGTGCGCCTCATGAACGCGGCGGCGATGAACCGCGGCGGCATGGCCGGCCACGACCGCGCCTACGGCCGCACCGGGCCGATCATGGCGCGCTCGCTCGTCGACGACGTCGCCGTCGAGAACCTCCATCAGAGCGTGCTCGTCGCGCTGCGCAGCGGCAGCGCGCCGTGGTTCGCCGACGTGCTGCGCGACTACGACGAGGTCGGCGACCTGACCGACCGCGGCCGGCGCAAGATGCCGGCGATGATGCGCGGCGCCGACGGCCTGCACCTCGCCCTCACCCGCCGCCAGGCCAACCTCATCCGCGCGCTCGTGCGGGGTCCGGTCTTCCCCGATGCCGACGGCGAGCAGCCATGAGCATCGAGCCGGCGAACCTCACGGCGCAGATGCAGCACCGCGCCGCCGGAAACCCGCCGAGCACGCTGCCCGCCGCGGCGATCTCCAACTGCTTTCCGGGCCTGGAGTTCGACTTTCGCAACATCTGGCGGCGGATCTTCGAGGGCATCGAGCTGCACGAGGCGCACGGGCTCGTGACGGCGACGACGAACGCCCTGTCGCGGCTGCGCGGCCTGGAGCTCGTCGAGGCGGCGGGGGAGCGCACGCTCGTCGAGGTGCGCGGACCGACGCCGACGGACCCCGACGCGGTGCTGGACGCGAGCTTCATCGAGTGGTCCAACGCGCTCGCCGGGTTCCTGCGCACGAGCGCGGGCCAGGCTGTCACCTGCCGCTTCGCTCGGCCGCCCGCGAACCCCAACGCCCGGCGCGACGCGACTCCGCCGATCGTCGCGACCGCCGAGCTCGTCGTCCGGCCGCTGTTCGCGCACTCCGACGTCACGGACGGGCCGACGGGACTGATCGACGAGGCGATCGCGCAGCCGGGCGAGCTGACGCAGAGCCTCTGCTCGCCGTGGCAGAACGACTACCGCGAGTGCGGCTGCTACTACTGGGCCGCGAGCCGGCCCGACTACGTCAACCGCGAGTCGACGCCGCAGGGGCCGAGCATCGGCAACGACTGGATGGCGCGCAGCTACGACCCGAAGGTCTACCACGAGCCCGACAGCGGCGGCGACCCCGAGCAGTTCAGCTACGAGGACCTGTTCGACGACTGGCAGGGGCTGCTGCGCTTCATCGTCGGAGGTCAGGATTCCGAGTGACCTGTTCGAGCTGTCGGCACCGCTGAGCGCCGGCGCGCACCTCGTCGACAGCGGCGACCGGCTGCACCTGCTGGTCCCCAACGGCAACCGCCTCTACGACGTGCAGGCCGACGTCTTCGAACGGCTCGACCGCGCCCGCCGCAGCGACGATCCCCGCGAGCTCGACGACCTCCTGCGCGCGCTCGGCGTCGACGCGCCGCCCTACGTCGACGACGACCCGCCGCAGCGGCCGCCGGTGCGCGCCCTGTCGCTCGCGGTCGCGCAGAAGTGCAACCTCGGCTGCACGTACTGCTACGCCGAGGGCGGCAGCTTCGGCGGCGCCGCGGCCAGCATGCAGCTCGACACGGCGCTCGCCGCGCTCGAGCTGCTGTTCGGCGACGTCGCGGCCGGCGAGCGCGTGAACCTCACCTTCCTCGGCGGCGAGCCGCTGCTCAACCGCCCGGTGATCCGCGCCGCCACGCGCCGCGCGCGCGAGATCGCCGGCGAGCGCGGCGTCCGCGTGACGTTCTCGATCACGACCAACGGCACCCGGCTGACGACCGACGACGCCGACTTCTTCGAGGAGCACGGCTTCGCGGTCACCGTCAGCCTCGACGGCGTCGGCGCCGCGCACGATGGCCAGCGCCCGTTTCGCAGCGGACGCGGCAGCTACGAGCGCGTGATCGAGCGCGTGCTGCCGCTGCTCGAGCGCCAGCATCGCATGCAGGTGTCGGCGCGGGTCACGGTCACGCCGCGCAACGTCGATCTGCAGGCGACGCTCGACGCGTTCGTCGCGCTGGGCTTTCACAGCGTCGGCTTCTCGCCGCTGCTGCGCTCGCCGAGCGGCGCCGGCGAGATGGGATCGGCAGAGCTCGCGCGGATGCTCGACGGGATGGTCGCCTGCGGCGAGGAGTTCGAGCGCCGCGCGGTCGCCGGCGAGCGCTACCCGTTCGCCAACGCGGTCAACGCGCTGCGCGAGATCCATCGCGGCACGCACCGGCCGTACCCGTGCGGCGCCGGCGCCGGCTACCTCGGCGTGTCGGCGAGCGGCGAGCTGGCGGCCTGCCACCGCTTCGTCGGCGACGAGGACGGCGCGCTCGGCGACGTGCTCGGCGGCGTCGACCGCGATCGTCAGGCGCGCTGGCTGCACGATCGCCACGTCCACCGCCAGGAGCCGTGCAGCTCGTGCTGGGCGCGCTACATGTGCGGCGGCGGCTGCCATCACGAGGTCATCGCGCGCGGCCGCCCGGCCTGCGACTACATCCGCGGCTGGCTGCACTGGTGCCTCGGCGCGTACGCGCGCCTGACGATCAGCCGGCCGGACCTGTTCGCCGCGGCGCCGTGAGCGACGCGGTCGAGGTCTGCGTCGTCGGCGCGGGCCCCGCGGGCGCGGCGCTCGCGACGCGCCTCGCGCAGCTCGGCCACGACGTCGCGCTCGTCGAGCAGCACCCGGTCCCGCGGCCGCACGTCGGCGAGTCGCTGAGCGCCGGCATCTGGCCGCTGCTCGAGCTGCTCGGCGTTGGAGACCTCGTCGCGCAGGCGGCGTTCACGACCACGACGACCGCGCGCGTGCGCTGGCGCGACGAGCACGAGCGGCGGGTGCGCTCGCCCGCGGGCCTGACCGTCGATCGCGGCGCGTTCGACGCGATCCTCCTGCGCCGCGCGCACGACGCCGGGGCGCGCACGCTCGGCCCGCTGCGCGCGCGGCGACCCGTGCGAATCGACGAGGGCTGGGAGCTGACGGTCGGCGACCGCGTGCTGTGCGCGCGCCTGCTGGCCGACGCGAGCGGCCGGCGGCGGCTGCTCGGGGGGCGCTGCGTCCCGACCGCGCCGCGCACGCTCGCGCTGCACGCCGTCTGGCACGGCGGACCGCCGCCCGACGGCGCGCAGACGCGCGTCGAGGCCCTCGCCGACGGCTGGCTGTGGGGCGCGCACCTTCCCGGCGGCGGCTTCCGGGCGATGGCGTTCGTCGATCCGCAGACGCTGCTGGCCACCGGCCGCGACGCGCGCGGCCTGTATCACCGCCTGCTCGCGCAGTCGTCGCTGTTCGCCGAACTGCCCGCGGTCGGCGCGCGGGCCGGACGGGTGCACGCCTGCGCGGCGACGAGCTACGGCGTGCCGAGCGCCATCGACGAGTCGTCCGTGAAGGTCGGCGAGGCGGCGTTCGCGATCGACCCGCTGTCGTCCAGCGGCGTGCAGACCGCGATCCAGAGCGCCCTCGCCGCCGCCGCCTGCGTGCACTCGATCCTCGCACCGGACGGCGACCGCCGGGCGGCGCTGGACTACTACGGCGAGTACCAGCGCCACGCGGTCGCCGATCACGCTGCGACGGCGGCGCGCCTGTACGCCGAGCACGAGCCGCACGCGGACGCCGCGTTCTGGCGGCGTCGCAGCGCCGCGCACGCGCCGGCGCCCCCGCCGCGCGCGCGGCCGGCGGCGCAGCTCCCCGAGCTGCGCGCGCGCCGCGTGCGCCTGGCCGCGGGGGCGCAGCTGCGCGAGACCGCGTGCGTGATCGGCGACCGCGTCGAGATGCGCCGCGCGCTGACGCATCCGCAGCTCGATCGCCCGGTCGCGTTCCTCGGCGGCGAGGAGCTCGCGCCGCTGCTCGACGCGCTGTGCGCGGCGCCGTCGCTGGCGCAGGCGGTCGAGGCCGCTCGGCGTCCCGCGGGCACCGCCGCGGCGGTCGCGTGGCTGCACGAGCGCGGGCTGCTCGTCTGATCAGCGCTCGCGCCGGTGCGGCTCCTCGTCGGGCCAGTGGCCGTGCGCGTCGAGGTAGTCGCGCGCCTCGGCCTCGCGATCGCGCTCGGCGTCGCCGCTGACGCCGACGCGGTAGAGCACGTTGAGCAGCAGGATCGAGCCGGCCACGCCGATCCCCATCGCGAGACCCTCCAATCCGTTGATCGAGTGGTTGAGGATCAGCGCGAGGACGCCGGCGAGCACGATCGCGCCGGGCACCACGTAGCGCACGACGGTCATCATGCGCTGGCCGCCGCGCTGCCGCCGTCGCGGGCGCCGATCTGCATGCCTTGCGCATACCCGCCGGCGAGCACGTGCTCGCGCAGGCGCGCGTCCATGAGGTTCGGTCCCATGATGCGCGCGATCTGCGCGGACGGGCCGATCATCCGCACCTTCGCCCCGCGGCTGCGCAATGCGAGCGTCTCGAGCGCCGCCGTGCTGCCGGCGATCGCGCGCAGCATCCCGAACGGCGACGCGATCGCGATGTCGAGGCTCGCGATCGGGTTGAGGCACAGCACCTGCGTCAGGCGCGCGGCCGGCGCGACATCGAGGTTCGTGTTGCTCCAGACGCCGCCGTCGACGTACTCGCGCCCGTCGATCGTCACCGGCGCGAAGATCCACGGCACCGAGCACGACGCCTGGACGGCCTCGGCGACCGTCGCGTCGGGCGCGCCCGGGCCGCCGAAGACGACGCGCCGCCCGCTCTCGCGATCGACGGCGACGACGCGCAGGCGCCCGTCGAAGCGCGCGCCGGTCTCCTTGACGCCGTCGTGGATCGCGCGCAGCGAGGTGTCGGTGCCGGGCGCGCGGCCGAGCAGCGCCGCGCGCATCGCCGTGCTGCCGGTCGACCCGAGCGCGAGTGCGACGGGCGCGAGCGGCGTCGCCGCGACGCCGGCCAGGCGCGCCGCCTCGCGCGCGACGTTCAGCAGCATCGAGCGCGGGATCGGCAGCCATGGCGACAGCACGCGCGAGGCGCTGTCGGCGATGACGTCCGAGCCGGCGGGGGAGCCGGACGTCAGCTCGCGCCGACCGGACTGGCGGTTGGGCCGCCGCGGCCGCTGGCCGGCGACGAGCGCCGCCGCGACGAGCGAGCCCGCCGACGTCCCGATCAGCGACTCGGTGCGGCGGAAGTCGTGCTCGGTCGCATCCTCGATGCCCGCCAGCAGCCCGCTCATCCACGCCTCGCCGAGCGTTCCGCCGCTGGCGAGGACGAGCACGTCGGGCGCGATGAAGTGCTCGTTCACAGGCGCATGAGCGTAGCGCCGCGGGTACGCCGCGAAGCTCGCTCAACGCCTTGATCGCC